>DASWBR010000288.1:0-4003 GCA_036390495.1 Candidatus Deferrimicrobiaceae bacterium
CGCCATCGCGAGGTGGAACGCCCGGGCGACCCACAGGGACCGCCCGACGCCCAGGTACCGGGGGATGGAGTGGAGCCCCTCGCGGCGGTCGAAGTCGACGTCCTGCAGGGCGTACAGCACGTCGAACCCCGCCACCCAGAAGAGGACCGCGAAGGAGAGCACGAGGACCCGGGCGTCGAACCCGCCCGTCACCGCGATCCAGGCGGCCAGCGGCGCCGCCCCCAGGCACGCCCCCAGCACGAGGTGGGAGGCCCACGTGAACCGTTTCATGTACGAGTAGGAGAAGAGCAGGAGCAGCAGGACCGGGGTGAGCTGGAGGCAGAGGCGGTTCAGCTTCGCTGCCGACAGCATCAGGAGCAGGACCGACATCAGGATGAAGACGCTCGCCATCCCGCGGCTGACGTGCCCCGCGGGGATCGCCCGGCCGCTCGTCCGGGGGTTCCTTGCGTCGATGTCGGCGTCCACCAGCCGGTTGAACCCCATGGCGGCGCTGCGGGCGCCCACCATCGCCAGCACGATGTAGAAGACCGTCTTCCCGGATGGGAGCGCGTACCGCGCCCCCGCGTGCCGCGCGGCGAGGAACATCCCCGTGAGGGCGAACGGGAGCGCGAAGACCGTGTGCGCCACCTTGACCATCTCGAGGTAGACCCCGATGCGGCGGAGGACGCTCAGAGGCCGTACTCCTTCCAGCGGCGCGTGACGAGCTCCACGATCTCCTTCGGCATGGAAATGTCTTCCGGCCACTCGCGGGCGAACCCCTCGGACGCCCACTTCCGGGTGGCGTCGATCCCCATCTTCGACCCGTAGTGCGGGATCGGGGAGGCGTGCTCGAGCGCGTCGACCGGCCCCTCCACGATCATCGTGTCCCGCCGCGGGTCCACGTTGTTCCCGATCCGCCACAGCACCTCGGAGAGGTCCTGGATGTTCACGTCCGAGTCGAACACGACGACGAACTTGGAGAACATCAGCAGCCCCAGGCCCCACACGGCGCTCATCACCTTGCGGGCGTGGCCGGGGTACCGCTTGTCGATCGCGAAGAAGGCGAAGTTGTGGAAGATCCCCTCCACGGGGAGGTTCATGTCCGTCACCTCGGGGACGATCTTCTGGAGCAGCGGGAGGAAGATCCGCTCCGTCGCCTTCCCCAGGTACACGTCCTCCATCGGAGGCTTCCCGACGATCGTCGCCGGGTAGACGGGATTTTTCCGCCGGGTGACGCACGTCAGGTGGAAGACCGGGTACTGGTCCGCCAGCGAGTAGTACCCGGTGTGGTCGCCGAACGGCCCCTCGGTCCGCAGCTCGTCCGGGTCCACGTACCCCTCCAGGATCACCTCGGCGTGGGCGGGGACCTCGATGTCGCACGTCACGCACCGCACCAGCTCCACCGGCTCCTTCCGCAGGAAGCCGGAGAACATCATCTCGTCCACGTCCTCCGGCAGCGGCGCGGAGGCGGCGTAGATCGTCGCGGGGTCCCCCCCCAGCGCCACGGCCACGGGCATCCGCTCCCGCTTCCGCCGGAATCCCCGGTAATGCTGCGCCCCGCCCTTGTGGACGTGCCAGTGCATCCCGGTGGTGGTCCCGTCGTAGACGTGCATGCGGTACATCCCCACGTTGCGCCGCCCCGTCTTCGGGTCCTTCGTGAAGACCAGCGGCAACGTGATGAAGGGACCCCCGTCCCCGGGCCACGTCTTCACGACGGGGAGGAAGTCGAGGGACGGCTTCTCCTTCTCCACCACCTCCTGGCACGGTGCGAAGGAGACCGTCTTCGGGACGAAGTCCGCCAGGCGCGCCAGCTTCGGAAGCATCTTGAGTTTTTCGAGGAAGTTGGTGGGGATCTCCGGCTCGATCACCTCGCGGACCCGCGCCGCGATGTCGTCCAGCCTCGGAACGCCCAGGGCGAAGCACATCCGCTCCATCGTCCCGAAGAGGTTCATCGCCAGAGGGACCGGGTACCCCTTCACGTTCTCGAACAGGAGCGCCGGGCCGCCGGTCTTGACCGCCCGGTCGGCGATCTCCGCCGCCTCGAGCTCCGCGGACACCTCCGCCCGGACGCGCCGGAGCTCCCCCCGCGAGTCGAGGGCGGCGATGTACTCCTTCAGGTCCCGGAACGCCATCGGATCCCCCCCTGCGGATATCCGTTTCCGGCCATCATATCACCCGCCGTTTCCCTCGAGGTTCCCCGGCATCCCCTCGACGAAGCGCCGGATCTCGTCCCTTACGGAGCGGAATGCCTTCAGGACCTCCGACTCGGTGCCGCGGGCGAAGACGGGGTCGTCGAACGGCCGGTGCACCCGCTTCCCGTGGAGCGGGGAGGCCGGGCAATTCTCGTCGGCGTGACCGCACAGCGTCACGACGTAGTCGAACGGGATGCCGTCCAGCTCCTCCACGTGCTTGGAGTATTGCCCGGAGATGTCCACGCCGGCTTCCCGCATGACCTTGATGGCGAGGGGGTGGACGAAGCACGGGTAGATTCCGGCCGAGAACGCCTCGAACCGGTCCGGGGCGAGCACCCGCGCCCACCCTTCGGCCATCTGGCTCCTGCACGAATTGCCGGTACACAGGAACAGGACCTTCGGCATCCTCATCTTCCGCCTCGACACCCCTTCCCGGGGCCTCCCCCCCGGAGGGGATTATTCCGCGCAGGTATATTGACCTGCGTCAATGGAAAACGATATTCTACACCGTACCGTTCCCCATGGAGGATGATGCGTTTGAAAAGCGCGGGAAAGCTGTTCAAGGCGCTCTCTGACGAGACGCGCCTGCGGATCCTGAAGATGCTCGAGGCGAGGCCCCTGTGCGTCTGCGAAATCCAGCACGTCCTGAAGGGGTCCCAGCCCAATGTGTCCCACCACCTGAAGACCCTGTACGAGGCGGGGCTGGTGGACTCGAAGCGGGACGGCCTCTGGATCGCGTACCGCCTCGCCGACAAGCCGGAGACGCCGCTGCACGCCGCCGTCCTGGCGCTCGTCCGGAAATCGCTCAAAGACGACGAACGGGTGCGGAAAGATCGCCTCGCCGTGAAGATCGTCAACCGCCTGGAGATCGCCCTGAGGAAGTAGTCCCTTCCGGCTGCCGCAGGGCCACGATCGTCGCTCCCCACCCCCCGGCATCCGCCGGAGCGTCCGCGAACCCCGCGACCAGCGGGTGCCGCGCAAGGACCCCCCGCACGATCGCCTTGCGGACCCCCGTCCCCTTCCCGTGGATGACCCGCACCTCCCGGAATCCCGCCGCCGCCGCCGCGGTCAGATACTCCTCCGCAACGGACGCCGCCTCCCCCGGCGGGTAGGCGTGCAGGTCGATGTGGTCCTCTACGGGCACGCGGATCGGCTCGTCCATGGTCCGCATGGTACCGCATACCTCCCGTTACGGTAAGATAGCCGCATGTCGAAAACCTTGATCCTCGGGACGGCGGGCCACATCGACCACGGGAAGAGTTCGCTCGTGCGCGCGCTGACCGGCACGGACCCCGACCGGCTGAAAGAAGAGAAGGAGCGCGGGATCACGATCGAGCTGGGGTTCGCCCACCTCCCCCTGCCGTCGGGGACGCTCGCCGGCATCGTCGACGTCCCGGGTCACGAGCGGTTCGTGCGGACGATGGTCGCGGGGGCGGCCGGGATCGACGTCGTCCTCCTCGTGATCGCGGCGGACGAGGGGGTGATGCCGCAGACGCGGGAGCACCTGGACATCTGCCGGCTCCTCGCGGTGCGGCACGGGATCGTCGTCCTGAACAAGTGCGACAGGGCCGACCCCGACTGGATGAATCTCCAGGAGGAGGAGATCCGCGCGCTCGTTTCGGGGACGTTCCTCGAGGGGGCGCCGGTGGTGCGGGTCTCCGCACTCACCGGGGAGGGTCTACCGGCGCTGGTCGCGGCGATCGACCGCCTCGCCGCGGCGATCCCGGGGAAGGACCCGTCCCACCTGTTCCGGCTCCCCGTGGACCGCTCCTTCACGATGAAGGGGTTCGGCACGGTGGTCACGGGGACGCTGGTCGGCGGTACGGTCGCGG
>DASWBR010000289.1:0-6475 GCA_036390495.1 Candidatus Deferrimicrobiaceae bacterium
CCCACATGGCCGGAAGCCAAAGGGGGGCGAACGGGGCCGGGAACGGCCACGGCTCGGCGGAGTAGAGTCCCGACACGGTCATGAGGTTCTCGGCCAGAATTCCGGCGGAGAGGGCAAAACCCAGGAGGCGCGCCTCGGAGCCCCGGTCCGGGCTCCGGGCGAGGTGGACGGTGATCACGACCGTCACGACGACCGGCCCCAGCCAGGGGAAACCCCGCGCGGCGCCGAGCACCGAGGCGAACCACCCCGCCTGGAACAGGCCCACGTTGAGCAGCAGGGACGCCATCCCTTTTCCGGCCCTCAGGAAAACGCCGGCGCCACGGGGGATGAACCCGCGAGGTGCGGAAGGGGCGCCGTCCCCCGCCAGGACGGCATGGCGAACAGGACCTGGACGTTGCCGTTGAACCGCTCGGCGAACGACCCCTCGCAGTAACAGAGGTAATACTCCCACATCCGGACGAACCGATCCGGGAACCCCAGGGCGCGGACGTCGGCGATCCGGGCGTGGAACCGGCTCCTCCACTCCCGGAGGGTCCGGGCGTAGTGCGGCGTGATGTCCTCGAGGTGAACCGGCCGGAGCTCCGTCCGGGACGACGCCCCGGAAAGGGCCGACACGGAGGGGATGAAGCTCCCCGGGAAGATGTACCGCTTGATGAAGTCCACCGTTTTCAGGTGCCGCCGGTAGAACCGGTCCGGGACGGTGATCGCCTGCAGGAGCATCGCGCCGTCGGGTTTGAGGAGGGAGGCGCACTTTTGGAAGAAACCGTCCAGATACTGGTGCCCCACCGCCTCGATCATCTCGACCGAGACCAGCTTGTCGAAGGCGCCCCCGATCCGCCGGTAATCCTCAAGGAGAATCGTGACGCGGTCCGAAAGCCCGTCATCCCGGACCCGTCGCTGGGCGTATTCGAACTGGCTTTCCGAAATCGTGACGCCCGTGACCCGGCAGCCGTAATGCCGCGCTGCGTGGATCGCAAGGCCGCCCCACCCGCAGCCGATCTCGAGGAGGTGGTCCCCGGGTCGAAGGTCGAGCTTGCGGCAGGCACGGTCGAACTTGGCGCGGGACGCCTCCTCGAGGGTGCTGTCGGAACGTTCGAAAATCCCGCAGGAGTACGCCATCGACGGGTCGAGGAACAGCTCGTAGAAGTCGTTCCCAAGGTCGTAATGGTCCCGGATGTTGCGGCGGCTCCCCTTCTCCGTGTTGCGCCGCAGCGCGTGGTACAGCCGGAGGAACGGCCGCGAAAGGGTCGCCGCACCGCCCTCGAGCCCCGAAAGCGCCTCCGCGTTCCGGACCAGGATCCGCACGACCGACACGAGGTCGTCGCACGTCCAGGCCCCGTCCATGTAGGAGGCCCCCGCCCCGACGCTGCCGCCGAAGGCGGCGTCCCGGTAGAACCCGGGGGAATGGACCGTCACCGTCGCCGAAAGATCGCCCCCCTGCCCGAACGTGCGGATCCCCTCCCCGTCGAAGATCCGCAGCGACCCGTCCCGGATCCCGGAAAGGCTCCGGAAGAGAAGCGATTTCGCCAGCCGGTCGAACAGGCCGGATTCCGCAACCCGACCGGTCATGGACCGCTCGCCCGCCATACCGTCCATGGACACGCCTCCGATCGGACTATTATTCCTGGATTCTTTTAGATGGATGAGGGAAGAACGGTGCCCGTTTCGTCCACAGCCGAAACGCCTGCCAGTAGATGGCGGCGCCGACCTTCGCGGTCATGAGGGGGTACCGCAGGAGCGCCGAGGCAAGGGTCCGGGAGGAGACCGGAAGTCGCCGGACGGAAAGGGTGGCGTCGAAGATCCGCTTCCCCCCTTCCAGGTCGATCATGTGGACGGAGATCGTCTTCCCCGGTTCCCGGAAGCGCCAGTCGTAGTCGACCGACATGTCGATGAATGGGGACACGTGGAACGCCTTGGGGAAACGGTACCGGCGCCAGGAAGGGTGTACCGCCTCGTTCCCCCGGTCCCCGAAGACGTAGGCGTGCCGCTCTCCCCAGGGAGTGTTGGTGATCTCTGCGACGATCGCCTCGACCCGCCGGTCCCCCTCGTCGAAGCAGTAATAAAAGCTCACCGGGTTGAACAGGCAACCGAAATACCGCAGGTGGGTCAGCAGGCGGACGGCGCCACGGGGTCTGGACCCGAGCCGCTCCTCCACGAGATCCCGCACGGCCCGGTCGAGCGGCACCGACGGGTCCCCCAGGTAGTCGGCCCTGCGGAACCAGGCGAGGTTGGGCCGACGGGCGGACCACAGGGTATACGGTTCGAGGAGCCCCGGCAGTTCGGCGAGGTCGATGTAGAGGAGGAACATGCGGTACCGGAACTCGTTGGAAACGGGGGCGAACCGGCGGTGGCGGACCTCCCCCTCGTAGACCGCGCTGCGGACGGTCACGGCGCCGCCCCGAACGCCCTGGCGACCTCGATGGCGCTGCGGACCCCGTCCTCGTGGAACCCGTTCCCCCAGTACGCCCCGCAGTACCAGGTCCTCCGGGCGCCGTTGATCTCACCTCGACGCCCCTGCGCGGCGACCCCTTCCCGGCGGAAGACGGGGTGGTGGTACGTCAGCTCGCGAAGAACCGCGCCGCGCCGGACCCCTTCCGCCCCGTTGAGCGTCACGAGGAACTCGACCGGCGCAGGGAGCCCCTGGAGGATGTTCATGTCGTACGTGACCGTCACGCGGTCCGTCGCCCGGGCCGGCACGAGGTAGTTCCACGCGGCCCAGGCGGCCCTCCCCTTCGGAAGGAACGAGGTGTCGGTGTGCAGGACCACCCGGTTCTCCTGGTAGGGGATCGCGGAAAGGATCTCGCGCTCGGCCCCCGAGGCGTCTGCGAGCATCCGCAGCGCCTGGTCGCTGTGGGCGGCGATCACGGCGTGGTCGAACCGTTCCGGCGTGCCTCCCTCGGGGGTCACTTCGACGCATTCTTCGAACCGTCGAACGGAGGCGACGGGAGTCGAGAGGCGGATCCGGTCCCTGAAGGGTGCGACGAGAGGGGCGACGTACTCCCTCGACCCGCCCTCGACGACCCGCCACCGGGGCTGGCCGGTCGCGTCCAGGAACCGGTGTTGGGAGAAGAAGCGGGCGAAGAAGAGCGCGGGCATGTCGAGGACCCGACCGGGGGGAGAGGACCAGATCGCCGCGCCCATCGGCACGATGAGATGTTCGATGAACAGGCGCGAGTACCTCCGGGCGAGGAAATCCCCGAGGGTGGGGCCGTCGTCCCCGGTCCGGATCAGCCCGGTCGCCTCCCGCCGGAAGCGGCCGACGTCGGCCAGCATCCGCCAGAAGGCCGGACGGAGCAGGTTCTTCCGCTGAACGAAGAGGGCGTTGAGGCTCGAGGGGCAATACTCCAGCCCCGTCCGCTCGCAGCGGGCGCTGAAGCTCATCGTGGAGGGCTTCGTGGCGACGGAGAGCCGGGCGAGGAGGCGGGTGAACTCCGGGTAGTTCTCCTTGTTGTAGACGATGAATCCCGTGTCGACCGCCCACGTCCTTCCGCCCGACGGTACGTCGACGGTCCGCGTGTGACCCCCGGCGTAGTCCTCCGCCTCGAAGACGGACACGTCGTTTTCCCGGGAGAGGAGGCGCGCCGCCACCAGCCCGGAGACGCCGGCCCCGATGACCGCGATCCTCATGGCCCGCGAAGACCCGACCGTTTCACCGATTCGGGGACGGGACAGAGTTCCCGGACGATCCCCAGGCGGGACAGGACCACGAGCGCGTAATAGGAAAGGTCGTACTCCCACCAGAAGAACCCCTGGCGGGCGGAGACGGGATAGTGGTGGTGGTTGTTGTGCCACCCTTCCCCGAAGGTGAGGAGCGCCAGGACCGCGTTGTTCCGGCTCTCGTCCCCCGTTTCGTACCGCTTCGACCCGACCAGGTGGTCGAGGGAGTTGATCGTCGACGTGGCGTGGAAGAGGACCGTCGTCGAGACGAAGAACCCCCACACGAGCATCTGCGGGCCGTTCGTCCCGAGCCCCGGGGCGAACCGGGCGAGGAGGTCCCCCGCGGCGTAGGTTCCCGCCGCGAGCAGGACGGGAACGACCAGGTCGAACCGGTCGAGGAAGCGCAGCTCGGGGAACCGGGCGAAGTCCCCGATCCGGTCCAGGGGCGTGGGGAAGTTGCGCGTCGAGAGGATCCACCCCACGTGGCTCCACCAGAAGCCGTGGACCACGGGGGAGTGGATGTCCCGCTCCGTGTCCGAGTAGAGGTGATGTTCCCGGTGGTGGCCAGCCCACCAGAGAGGGCCGCGCTGGACGGAGGAGCCCCCGATCACGGCGAACACGAAGGTCCACCCGCGGGAGGCCTTGAAGGCGTTGTGGGAGAAGTACCGGTGGTAGAACGCCGTGATGCCGAACATGCGGACGACGTAGAGGCCGACCGCCGTCCACACCGCCACGGGGCTCCACCCCACGCGGAAGACCCCGAGGCAGGCGAGGTGGAGGAAGAGGAACGGCACCACCCGCCACAGGTCGATCTTCTTCTCGGGCGCCCCCGCCATTTCCTCGACGCCCGCGTACGAGTCGAACCATCGGACGACGGAGAGGAGCGCGTGGCGCACCGGTCCGCTGTCGGGAATTCCCTTCATATCGGAATATTCTATCTCTTGCGGGCCCCGTAAGCCTCCCGATATCCGGGATCCGGGCCGCGGGGTCGTCAGGGTAAGGCGAGGAGGCGCTTCCGGATCCTTTCGCGGACCAGATCTTCCGGCGTCTCGCGTGCGTGGAGCGGCGGCTCCCCCACGCCGGGGTGAACCTCCTCGAAGGAGGGTCGCTCCCGCCGGTAGAGAACCCCGACCGGGATCCGCTCCTCCCATTCCAGCGACAAGGCGAACGCCTTCTGCCGGTCCGAGGGGTCGTGGTCCGCCGGCAGTTTGTAGGCCATCCTGCCGTACCACTGGTACGTGTTCTTCCTGTTGAACGTGACGCACGGCTGAAGGATGTCGACGAGCGCGAACCCCTTGTGGGCGATCGCCAGCCCCATCAGCTCGGCCGTGTGATCCAGGTCCGACGCCAGCGCCCGGGCGACGAAGCCGCACCCGAGGGCGATCGCCACGGCGAGCGGGGGGAAGGGGCCGGAGATCACGCCAGAACGCTGGAGGGAGCCGGTCCAGCCGGGGTCGCTCGTGGGCGACGGCTGACCCTTGGTGAGGCCGTACACCTGGTTGTCGTGGACGAACACGGCGATGTCCGGGTTGCGGCGGATATTGTGGACGAAGTGGTTTCCCCCCTCGCCGTAGATGTCCCCGTCGCCGCTGGTCACCACGACCGTGAGCGACGGGTTGGCCATCTTGATCGCCACCGCCGCCGGGAGCGCCCGGCCGTGCAGCCCGTTGAAGACGTTCACGTCCACGTGGTGCGGCAATTTCGCCGCCTGCCCGATCCCGGACACCAGGACGATCTCGTGTTTCGCCTTCCCCGTGCGCCCGAGCGCCTTCTTCACGGCGTTCAGGATCGCGAAATTCCCGCACCCGGGGCACCAGGCGTTCTCCACCGCGGTGTCGAACGGTCCGCTCATAGCCTCCCCCGGACCTCCCGGGCCAGTTCCTCCGGCGTGAACGGGAGCCCGTCGACGCGGGAGACGGTCCCCGACACCTCCCGCCCCGTCTCGGCCCGGATCAGCCGGGCCAGCTGCCCGGTACGGTTGTTCTCCACCGTGAGTGCCGTCGGGTAGCGGGAGAGGATTCCCTCCATCCCGCCGGCCGGGAATGGCCATACCTGGCGGAGGTGCACCGCCGCCGCGCGCACCCCTTCGCGCGCGAGGATTTCGCGGGCCTCCGCGACCACTCCCTTGGTCGATCCGAAGCCGATCAGCACCGCATCCCCCTCCGGCGGGCCGGAAAGGAGCGGAGGCAACGTCTCCGCGGCGAGCGCCTCTCCCTTCCGTACGCGTTTTTCCACCATTCTCCGGCGGATATCGTAGTCTTCGGTGAGGTGCCCGTCCTCCCCGTGCTCGTCGCTGTCGGCCACTACAGCGATCCCCGGTTCGCCGGGGACGGCCATCGGGGAGATGCCGCTCTCCGTCAGGGCATACCGGAGGTATCTCCCCTCCGCGTTCCGCGGCACGCGGTCCCCTCGCGCGATGTGTCGCCGGACGGCGCGGACCTCGAGCCCCTCCGGGTCCACGTCCACCACCGTGTCCGCAAGGTACTGGTCGGTGAGGAGGATGCACGGGACCTGGTGCGCTTCCGAACTCTCCATCGCGTGGCGCGCGAGTTCGTACGCTTCCTCCACGGAGCCGGGGGAAAGCACCAGCCGCGGAAACTCCCCGTGGCCGGCGTGCAAGGCGAAGGAGAGGTCCTCCTGCCCGGTGCGGGTGGGCATCCCGGTGGCCGGCCCCGGCCGCATCGCCAGCGCGATCACGACCGGCGTCTCCATCATTCCCGCGAGGGAGAGCGCCTCGGTCATCAGGGCGAAACCTCCGCCCGATGTGGCCACCATCGCCCGCGCCCCCGCGTAGGAAGCCCCTATCGCCATGTTCAGG
>DASWBR010000290.1:0-6067 GCA_036390495.1 Candidatus Deferrimicrobiaceae bacterium
GCATGCTGGAGGAGACGTACCGCGCCCGACTCGCCTACGAGCTCTCCGTGATCGAGAAGACCGGCTTCTCCGGCTACTTCCTCATCGTCTCCGACTTCATCGGGTACGCCAAGGACCGCGGGATCCCCGTGGGCCCCGGGCGCGGGAGCGCGGCCGGGAGCCTGGTGGCGTACGCCCTCCGGATCACCGAAGTGGACCCGATCCCGTACAAGCTCCTCTTCGAGCGGTTCCTGAACCCGGAGCGCGTGAGCCTCCCCGACATCGACTGCGACTTCTGCAAGAAGCGGCGGGACGAGGTGATCGCCTACGTGGAGGGGAAGTACGGGAAGGAGAACGTGGCCCAGCTCATCACCTTCGGGACGTGGAAGCCGCGGGTGGCGGTCCGGGACGTGGGAAGGGTGCTGGAGATGCCGTACGCCGAAGTGGACCGGATCGCCAAGCTGATCCCGGCGGACCTGAACATGACGGTGGAGAACGCCCCGAAGGCGGAGCCCCGCCTGAAGGAGCTGATCGACGAGAACCCGAAGATCGCGGAGCTGTTCCGGTACGCGAGGGAGATCGAGGGGCGCTCCCGCCACGCGGGGACGCACGCCTCCGCCGTGGTGATCGCGAACCGCCCGATCACCGAGTATTGCCCCCTCTACCGGCAGACCACGGGGGAGATCACCACCCAGTACTCGATGAAGCCGGCCGAGCGGATCGGCCTGGTGAAGTTCGACTTCCTGGGCCTCCGGACGCTGACGGCCATCCGCGACACGCTGGAGTTCCTGTCTTCCCTCCGCGGAGTCGAAATCGACCTGGACAACCTCCCGCTCGACGACGCGGAGACGTACGCGACCCTCTCCCGGGGAGACACCGCGGGCATCTTCCAGAGCGAGAGCCGCGGGTTCACGGAGCTCATCTCCCGGCTGAAGCCCGACCGGTTCACCCACCTGATCGACATGGTGGCCCTCTACCGGCCGGGGCCGCTCCAGAGCGGAATGTCGGACGACTTCGTCGAGCGGCGGCACGGCCGCAGGAAAGTGACCTACGCCCTCCCGCAGCTGTCGGAAATCCTGAGCGAGACGTACGGGGTCATCGTCTACCAGGAGCAGGTGATGGAGATCGCGAAGGCCCTCGCGGGGTTCACCCTCGGGGAGGCGGACGTTCTCCGGAAGGCGATGGGGAAGAAGGACGACGCGCTGATGGAGCAGCAGAAGGCGCGCTTCCTCGAGGGGTGCCGGAAGAACGGGATCCCCGACGGGAAGGCCGCGGAGATCTTCGACCTGATGCGCCAGTTCGGCGGGTACGGGTTCAACAAGTCCCACAGCGCGGCGTACGCCCTGGTGGCGTACCAGACCGCGTACCTCAAGACCCACTACCCGGTGGAGTATTGCAGCGCGCTGATGACCTCGGAATCCGGCGACACGGCCAAGATCATCCGGTACATCGCCTATTGCCGGGAAAAAGGGATCCCGATCCTCCCCCCGGACGTGAACGAGTCCCGGTTCGCCTTCTTCCCGGTCGGCCCCTCCATCCGGTTCGGGCTGTCGGCCGTCAAAGGGCTGGGGGAGTCCGCCGTGGAGGCGATCCTTTCGGCCCGGGAGGAGCGGCCGTTCGATTCCGTGAGGGATTTCCTGTCCCGGGCGGACCTGCGGAAGGTGAACAAGCGGGCGCTGGAGAGCCTGGTCAAATCCGGGGCGCTCGACTCCCTCGACCCGGACCGCGGAAAGGTGTTCGGCGAGTTGCCGGCGCTGCTGGAGGAGGCCCAGGCGGAGGTCCGGCGGCGGGAGTCCGGGCAGTTCGCCCTGTTCGGCTCCCCGGCGGAGGAGAGGCCGGCGGCGAGGGTCCGCGGGGGGGGCTCCGCGCCCGCCCCTTCGTGGTCCCGCGCGGAGCGGCTGGCGTTCGAGAAGGAGGCGCTCGGCTTCTACATCACCGGGCACCCGCTCGACTCCTGGGCCGCGGAGATCGCGCTCTACGCCAACACCACGACGTCGAAGGTCCCGCACCTGAAACCCGGCACCGAGGTCAAGATCGGGGGGATCATCACCGCCCTGAAGGAGCGGATCACGAGGAAGGGGGAGAAGATGGCCAACCTGACCCTCGAGGACCTCGAGGGGACGGTGGAGGTCACCGTCTTCGCCCGCACCTACCAGGAGTGCCGCGACACCCTTTCGAGCGCCGAGCCGGTCTTCCTCCTCGGGCGGGTGGAAGCGGGGGAGCAGGCCGCGCGGGTCGTCGCGGACGAGCTGTTCCGGATGGAGAAGGTGCGGGAGCGCCTCGCGCGCTCCGTCCACTTCCAGGTGCTCCTCGACCGGTTGACGGAATCCGACGTCGCGGAGCTCCGGAAGACGATCCTCCGCCACGCCGGGGAGAAGAAGGGGTTTCTCCACCTCGTGCGTCCCGGCGATTACGAGGCCGTCGTCGCCCTGCCGGAGGGGATCGGAGTCGCCCCCTCGCTGGAGCTCGCCCACGCCCTCCGGGGTCGTTTCGGGTACGACGTGCTCCGTCTCAGCTGATGCCGGCGGAACCGCCGAAGAAGGAGCGCGCCCTCCTCGTCTACGCGCACCGGAAACGGGCGAAGGGGCCCGGCCCGATCCTCCACGTCTCGGAAGTGATGGAGGAGCTTTCGGAGCTCGTGCGCTCCGCCGGCGCCGAGGTCGCCGCGATCCACGTGCAGTCCGTCGACGCGGAGGCGCCCGCGACCGTCGTGGGAAAGGGGACCCTCGCGAGGCTGAAGGAAGAGGCGGAGAAGCTGGGGGCGAACCTCGTGGTGTTCCAGAACCTCCTCCGTCCGAAGCAGCAGGCGCGCCTCGAGGAGGAGCTCGGGGTGAAGACCCTGGACCGCCGGGAGGTCATCCTCGACATCTTCGCGCAGCGCGCCCGCACGAAGGAAGGGAAGCTTCAGGTGGAGCTCGCGCAGCTCTCTTTCCGGCTCGGACGGCTCGCGGGCGGGCGGAAGGAGCTCTCCCGGCTCGGCGGCGGGATCGGGACGAGGGGCCCCGGCGAGAAGAAGCTGGAGGAGGACCGCCGGCGGATCCGCGCGATGATCCGCCAGATCGGGCGGGAGCTGGACACCGTGAGGAGGACCCGCTCGCTGCATTACCGCCGGCGGCGGGAAGTGGGATTCCCGGTCGTCGCGCTGGTCGGATACACCAACGCCGGGAAGTCCACGCTGTTCAACCGGCTGACGGGGGCCGGGGTGTTCGTGGCGGACCAGCTGTTCGCGACGCTGGACCCCACGGCGCGGAAGTTCCGCCTTCCCGGCGGCCGGGAGGCGATCCTGGTGGACACCGTCGGATTCATCCACGACCTGCCGGAGGAACTCCGGCAGGCGTTCCTGGCGACCCTGGAGGGGATCGGGGAGGCGGACCTCCTGCTCCACGTCGTGGACGGGAGCGCGGACGCGATGGAGAGCAACATCGCGTCGGTGGACGGAATCCTCGCCGCGCTGTCGTTCCGGGAGAAGCCGACCCTGCTCGCCGTGAACAAGCGGGACCTCTGCTTTCCCGGGGCCGGCGCCCCGGAGGGGGCGGTGCGGATCTCCGCGAAGACGGGGGAAGGGTTGGCGGAGCTCGAGGCGACCATCGAGAAGGAGCTGTGCCTTTGCCGGCCGGAAGAGACCGTTTCGACCAGGCCCGCCTGATCAACATCGCCAACGTCCTGACGGCGTTGCGGGTGGCCCTGATCCCGCTGTTCGCCTACCTCCTGATCTCGGGGAAGGAGCCGGAGGCGCTGATCGTGTTCGCCGTCTGCGGCGCGAGCGACGGCCTCGACGGGTTGCTGGCGCGGTGGCTGCGCCAGCGGACGCTGGCGGGCGCGTACCTCGACCCGATCGCGGACAAGCTCCTGATGGCCACGGCGTTCGTCGTCCTCGCGTACGTGCGGGTCGTTCCGAACTGGCTCGCGATCCTGGTCATCAGCAGGGACATCTTCATCCTCGTCGGGGTCTCCCTGTACCTGCTCCTCCAGGTCGACACGGGCGTGCAGCCGACGGCGCTGAGCAAGGTAAACACGGTGGTGCAGATCCTCACCGTGACCTATTTCCTGGCCGTGGTGGCGTTCCCCGAAGGGGCCGACGCGCTTGGCGTGGGGGAGGGGTCCACAGTGGCACGCGGGGGGGTCCTCCTGTGCGCCGCGACGACCGCAGCCTCGGGGGCGCATTACGTCTCCCTCGGGATCCGGAAACTTTCCGGTGGCTGACGCGGGGGTCGGGGTCGAGTCCGTCGCCGCCGGGAGCCCCGCGGAACGCGCCGGCATCCGCGCGGGGGACCGGATTCTCTCCGCCTCCGGGCGGCCGGTCGAGGATCTCCTCGATCTCCACTTCCTCACCGCCCGGGCCCGGTTCTCGCTGAGGTGGCGCGACGCGTCCGGCGCGGAGCGCGAGGAGACGTTCCGCACGGCCGGGGGCGTCCTGGGAGTACACCCCGAGCCGATCCGCGTGCGCCGTTGCCGGAACCGGTGCATCTTCTGCTTCGTCCACCAGCTCCCGAAGGGGTTGCGCCGCTCCCTCTACGTGAAGGACGAGGACGCGCGCCTGTCGTTCCTCCACGGGCAGTACGTCACCTTTTCGGACCTGGAGGAGGGGGAGATCGCGAAGATCCTCCGCTACCGGATGTCCCCGCTGTACGTCTCGATCCACACCACGGATCCCGGCCTCCGGAGACGCATGCTGGGAAACCGCCACGCGCGCGACGTGATGGACACGATGCGCCGCCTGACGCGCCGGGGGATCTGCCTCCACGGGCAGATCGTCGTTTGCCCCGGAGTGAACGACGGCGCGGAGCTCTCCCGTTCCCTCCGGGAACTCTCCACGCTGCGTCCGGGCCTCCGGACCGTCGCGGTGGTCCCCGTGGGGCTGACCTCGCACCGGGAAGGCCTTCCCCCTTTGCGGCCCGTGACGCGCGGGGAGGCGAGGGAGACCCTCGCCATGCTGCGGGCGCTGCGGAAGGAATTGGGGGACGCGGAGGACGGGGAGCCGTTCGCCGTGGCGGCGGACGAATATTACCTCGTCGCGGGGGAGCGGTTCCCCGGGAGGAGGGCGTACGGGTCGTTCCCGCAGACCGAAAACGGGGTGGGGCTGGTCCGACGGTTCCTCGACGAGGAGGCCGCCCTGTTCCGGAGGCGCTCCTGGCCAGGCGGGGGATCCGGGGGAACGGTGGTGACCGGGAGGTCGGCCCGGCACATCATCTCGGATTACCTGCGAAAATTCGCCGGACGCGCCGGCACGCGGTTCGACCTGGTCCCGGTCCGGAACCGCCTGATGGGGGAGAGCGTCACCGTGACCGGGCTCCTCGGGGGGAACGACATCCTCGCCGCCCTGGGAGGGAACGTGCGGGGGATTCTGTACGTCCCGTCCGTGACGTTGCGGGACGCGGGGGACCTGTTCCTGGACGGGATCTCCCCGGCGGAGCTTGCCCGGAGGACCGGGGCGCAGGTCCGGCTGTTCGAACCGACCCCCCGGGGGTTCTTCGACGCGGTCCACGGGGGGAAACCGTCCACATGATCATTGACATTTCCCGTGCCTTTCTGCTATCTTCCATTGTCTTGACCGGAGTGCAGCGGGCGATTAGCTCAGATGGTTAGAGTACCTGCTTGACATGCAGGGGGTCACTGGTTCAAGTCCAGTATCGCCCACCACTTTCCTCCCCGGCACGGCGCTACCCGTGGACGGCTCGTCACCGGGCCGGCGGTGCGCGGGGAGATTTTTTTGCTTTTTCCGTTGCAGTCCGGGGAGGTTGAGGACGGGATGACGCTGCTCGAGATGGCGAAACGGGAAGGGAAGGCGAAAGTGGCCATCGCCGCCAGGGTGGGCGGGGCGGTGGTGGACCTCGCGCGCCCGGTTCCCGAGGGCGCGGCCGTCCAGTGGATCCTCCCGACCGACCCGGACGGGGTGGAGATCCTCCGGCACAGCACGGCGCACGTGATGGCCGCCGCGGTCAAGGAACTCTTCCCGAAGGCCCTCATCACCATCGGCCCCGCCATCGAAAACGGCTTCTACTACGACTTCGACGTGGAGACCCCCTTCACGCCGGAGGACCTCGGGCGGATCGAGGAGCGGATGCGGGAGATCGTCAAGGCCGACATC
>DASWBR010000291.1:0-4864 GCA_036390495.1 Candidatus Deferrimicrobiaceae bacterium
GCGGTGAGCGCCCGCTTGTATGACGAGGCAGCGGGAGAGATCCGTCGTTCCGCGGCACTGATCGTCACCGCGGGGGCCGGCATGGGAGTGGATTCCGGCCTGCCGGATTTCCGGGGGGAGAAGGGGTTCTGGAACGCCTACCCGGCGTACGGGCGGCTCGGCCTGACGTTCGTGGACGCGGCCAATCCCGCCCACTTCGAACGGGACCCGGCGTTCGGCTGGGGATTCTACGGCCACCGGACCCACCTCTACCGTGAAACGAAACCCCACGAAGGGTACCGGATCCTGCGACGCTGGATCGGGAAGTTCGGGTTGGACCATTTCATCGTGACGTCCAACGTGGACGGACAGTTCCAGAAGGCGGGGTTCGACGAGGGGAACGTCCTGGAGGTCCACGGCTCCATTCATCACCTGCAATGTCTGGCCCCCTGTTCCGGGTCGATCTGGCCCAACCGGGAGGAGATTCCGGTCGACTGCGGAACGATGCGGGCGCTGCGCGTTCCCCGGTGCATCCGGTGCGGCGGGGTTGCGCGTCCCAACGTCCTCATGTTCGGCGATTTTTCCTGGATCGGGGACCGGACCGGCCTGCAGGAAGACCGGTTCGGGAGGTTCCTGGAAAGGATCCGGGGGAGCGATACCGTCGTCGTCGAACTGGGCGCGGGCACTTCCATTCCGACCATCCGGAATCTGAGCGAGCGGCTGGGACGCCGGAAGGGCGTGACGGTCGTGCGGATCAACCCGAGGGAACCGGGGATCGACGCCCCGCACCTCTCGTTCGCGGAAGGGGCCCTGGCCGCGCTCTCGGGGATCGACGCGGTGCTCGCGCGGGACGGGTCGTGAAGGCGTGAACATGGAGAATCGCCGCCCGCATACCGACCCGCTGACGCCCGACATCCGCGTGGAAGAAGGGGGGATGATCCGCGCTTCCGGCGCGTGGAAACTGGAGCGCCTGGGAGATCTCGAGCGGCGCATTTCGGCTCTTCGAAGTCCGGACACCGGGGACCTGGTCCTGGACGCCGGCCCCATCGAGGGGATGGACACGGCGGGGGCGTGGCTGCTCCTCCGAACCGCGGAGGGATTGCGGAAAGGGGGAAACCGCGTCGAGATCCGCGGCCTCCGGCCCGATTTCGCCGGTCTTGCGGACATGACCACCCTGGGGCGGCCTGCGGAGGGACCGGCGGGCAGGCCCCCCTCCAGGGGATGGCTCGAGCGGGTCGGGAGGAGGGCGATCCACGCGCTTCAGGGAGGCTCCCTCGCCCTGTCCTTCGTCGGGGAGAATGTCACGGTCCTCTTCCGGTCGCTGGCGAACCCCAGCAGGATCCGCTGGCGCAACATCCTCTCCAGCCTGTACGCGGGGGGCGTCAGCGCGCTGCCCATCACGGGCCTCCTCTCCTTCCTCATGGGGATCGTCATCGCCTACCAGGCCGCCGAGCAGCTCCGCACCTTCGGGGCCAACATCTTCATCGTGAACCTGGTCGGGATCTCGGTCCTGCGCGAGATCGCCCCCCTGGTGACCGCCATCATCGTGGCGGGACGTTCCGGGTCCTCGTTCACGGCCCAAATCGGGACCATGAAGGTGACCGAGGAGGTGGACGCCCTTCGCACGCTCGGGATCCCGCCGCTGGAGCTGCTGGTGCTCCCGAAGATCCTGGCGCTCGTGATCGCCCTCCCGTTGCTGACGGTATTCGCCGACGCGACGGGGGTCCTCGGCGGGATGGTCATGGCGGCGACGAAGCTGGACATCACCCCCGTCGAATTCATGGAACGGTTCGGGAAGGTCGTCGCCGCGAAGCACTACCTGATCGGGATCGCGAAGGCCCCGGCATTCGCCGTCATCATCGCCCTCGTCGGGTGCTACCAGGGGTTCCAGGTCCGCGGGGGGGCAGACTCCGTGGGGCGCCACGCGACGATCAGCGTCGTCCAGTCGATCTTCCTGGTTATCGTCATGGACGCCTTCTTCTCCGTCGTACTGAACTGGGCCCGGCTGTAGCCATGGAGTTCCCCTCCCCGGACACCCGGGTCCCGGTCATCGAGGTCTCGCACCTGTGCACGAAATTCCGGGACTCCCGGGTGCACGAGGACGTGAGCCTGACCGTCTACCGGGGAGAGATCTTCGCCCTGGCGGGGGGAAACGGGAGCGGGAAATCCACCCTCCTGCGGGAAATCATCATGCTGCAGAAACCGACCGAAGGGGTCATCCGTCTCCTCGGGAGGGACATCTCCTCGGTGCGGGGAGACGAGAGGGACGCGTTGTTGCGGCGTTGCGGGGTCATGTTCCAGTACGGCGCGCTGTTCAGCTCGATGACGGTGCTCGAAAACGTCTCGGCTCCTCTCCGGGAGCACACCCGGCTCGGACGGAAGCTGATCCGGGAAATCGCCGAAATCAAGATCGGGCTGGTCGGTCTTCCCCCGGACAGCGCCTGGAAATACCCGGGCGAAATCAGCGGGGGCATGCGCAAGCGCGCGGCGATGGCGCGCGCCATCGCCCTGGACCCGGAGATCCTCTTCCTGGACGAACCCTCTTCCGGCCTGGACCCCGACGGGGCCAGCGGGATCGACGAACTGGTCCTCCACCTGAGAGGGCTGATGGGGCTGACGGTCTTCATGGTCACGCACGACCTCGACTCGCTGTGGCGCGTGACGGACCGCGTCGCGATTCTCGGGGAGGGGAAGGTGCTTGGCATCGGCGCCATGGGGGAGCTCTGCCGCATGGAGACCCCTCTGCTCGCGCCGTACTTTCACGGGCCGCGCGGACGCGCCGCCATGGAGCAGTCATGGAATCGAAGGCCCGGTACGTCGCCGTAGGGTTTTTCGTGGTCCTCCTGGGCACCGCGTCGGTCGCCGGGTTCCTCTGGCTGGCCAGGGGAATCGACCGCACCACGTACGACCGGTACCGGGCGTATTTCCGGGAATCCGTTTCCGGGCTGGGACCGAACGCGGTGGTGAAATACCGCGGGGTGGAAGTCGGGAGAGTGCGGGAGATCGTCCTGAACCCGGGGAACGTCGAGGAGGTGCGGTTGACCATCGACATCGTGCGCGGCACCCCGGTGAAGACGGACACCGTGGCCACCCTCAAGCTCCAGGGCCTGACGGGCCTCGCGTTCCTGGACCTGTCGGGCGGAAGCCAGGGCGCCCCCCTCCTTTCGGCCCGGCCGGGCGAGCGGTATCCCGTCATCCAGACGGGACCTTCCCTCCTGCATCGCATCGACACCGACGTCACGCGGCTGATCTCCGGGGTGACCGACTTCACCGAGGACGCCCGCGCCCTGATCGACCCGGAGAGCCGCGAGGAACTGAAGCGGATTCTTCGCGACCTGGCCAGGCTGACGGCCACGTTGGCGAAGCGCAGCGACGCCGTGGACCGGGGTATGGCGGAAGGCGCGAGGGCGCTGGAAAACATTGCCCGGATCACGGACCGCCTGGAAGCCCGGTCCCCGGAGATCGTGGACAACCTCGGCGCCGGGGCGGTGACGTTCCGGGACGCGGGCACCGAGGCCCGGGACGCCGCCGTGGACATCCGGAAAGCGGCGGTCCAGGTGCAGGGGGCGGCGGGGGACGTGCAGGTAGCGGGACGCGAGGTCGCGCGCGCCGGCCGCGAGCTGGCCGCCATGGTAGGGGAAAACCGGCAGGATCTCGGGCGGTTCACCCGCCAGGGGCTGCCGGAAATCCAGGCCCTCGTGTCGGATCTGCGGCAGCTGACCGCACAGCTGCAACGTCTGGGGAGGCAGCTGGAGCAGGAGCCGGACTCCGTGCTCCTCGGCCGCCACCCCGTGCCCCCGGGCCCGGGCGAGAGAGGGGGGGCGGGAAGATGAACCGGTACACGGATCGGAGGTACGGCCTATACGGGGGAGTCCCCGGGGTGGCCATCCTGCTTCTGGCTGTCGCGGTCGCCGGGTGCACATTGCTACCCGCCCCACGCGAGGCGACGCGGAACACCTTCGTGCTGCGTCCGGAACCCGCGAAAGCCTCCACGGAGGCCCGGGCGTGCGGTCCGAGGACCTTCACGCTGCTCGTCAACGTTCCCCGGGAGGAGCCAGGGTCCGAAACCTCCCGGATGGCCTACCTTCTACGGCCGGACCTCCTGGGGTATTACGCGGAGAGCCGGTGGGTCGACACCCCGGGCCGGATGCTGACGCCCCTCCTGGTGCAGGCGATGGAGGAGGGGGGGTGCTGGAGTGCGGTCATCCGCGCGCCGATCGCGGCCGATGCGGATTACCGGCTGGACACCGAGGACCTCGTCCTGGAACAGGAATTCTTCTCGCGGCCCGTCCGCGTCCGCCTTTCCGTCCGGGCAGTGCTCGTCGACGTGCGACGGCAGGGGGTAGTCGCCACGCGGCGGTTCGAGGTGAAGGAAGATGCGCCGGCGGAGGACGCCTCCGGGGGCGCCGACGCGGCGAACCGCGCGGCGGGGAGGCTCCTGCCTGAGCTCGCGGCGTGGGCGGATCAGGCCGTGCCCCAGGATGCCGCACCCCCCGCGCCCGCCCCGCGCCCGTAGGGAAAACGGAAGCCGGGAGGGGCCGGCGCGCGGTCACCCCGAACGGTTCCCGGGACCGCCGGCGGACAGTGCCGCGGGATGCGGCGAACGGTTCAGCGGGTGGGGTGGAAACCCTGGTCCCCGAGGCGGGCGACCAGTTCCGCCGCGTGGGACCGGTCGCGGGTTTCGAGGAGCAGGACCACCGTCGAGTATCCCGGCGGGCAGTCGGGCGGAAGACGGTCGTGCTCGATCCGGATCACGTTGGAGCGTTCGCGGGCGACGGCGGCGAGGAGGGCGGCGAGCGAGCCCGGCCGGTCCGCGACGAGGAACCGGAGCCGGACGATCCGCCCGGAGCGGAAGAGCCCACGCTCCGTGATTTGCGCCAGGAAA
>DASWBR010000292.1:0-7715 GCA_036390495.1 Candidatus Deferrimicrobiaceae bacterium
GCCAGGCGTCGCCCTTCCACTCGCCGTTCTGTCCGGCATTGGGGGCCCCGGTAGGCGAATTCTCGGCCCGGATGTTCGACACGTTCCGGTCCTTCTTGTCGATGTAGATTCCGGAGATGTCGATCGTCCAGTTCCCGAACTTGAACCCCGCGCCGGCCGTGTAGTAATTCCGGTCCGAGTCGGGGAGCAGCGGGCTCAGCGTCTCCGCGGGAACCGGAGTCGGGTCGTACGAGTACCCCACGCGCAGGGCGATCGGGTCGGTCACCCGGTACTCCAGGCCCGCCCGGAACGCCATCACGTCCTCCCAGTTCTGCGCCCGGACCACGGTATATTGGGGGACGGAGACGTTCGTGATCCTCAGTTCCTGGAAACTGCTCCAGAACGTCCAGTCCAGGTCCGCTTCGATCGTGAGCCGCCCGAAATCGTACGACGCCCCGAACGCCGCCGTCGAGGGGAGTCTCAGCGTCCCGTACGCCTTGGTCGTACCCATGGGTAAGGGAACGGTGCCGACGGGGTCGCTGGCCGTGAAATCCGCATCCTTAATCTCGAGCTTGTAGCCACTGCGGAAATTGGCCCCGATCTTCAGATTCTTCGTCGGCTTCAGGAGGATGCCGCCGTTATACCCCCAGGCGGTCCCGTCGCCCTCCAGTTTCGTCTTGAACTGCACGCCGGGTCCCAGCACGGGGGTGGTCTTGTACTCCACGTTCCCCCACAGGAAATCGACCCCGAAACCGACCGAGAGGACCTCGTTGATGTCGAACGCGATCGTGGGGTTTACCACCGCGGTCTGAATCTCCACCTTGGTGACCTGGTTCCGGAAGATGCTGGTGTCCGGGTTCTTGTACTCCTGCCCGAGCCCGAAGGGCGTGAAGACGCCCAGGCCGTAAGCGATTCCGCTCCCTTTGCCGCTGTATGTGTAATACAGGTTGGGGAGGAAGAAGTTCAGGTCTTCCTGCGTCTCCGATGTCGACAACCCGGGAGATGCCGGCGTCGCACCGGTCAACGGCGTGCTCCCGGTGAACTCGTTGCCGTTCTCCTTCACGTACGTCACGCCCAGCGCGATGTTGTTCCTCTCGAGCTGCGTCAGACCCGCGGGGTTGTAGTAGATCGCGGACGGGTTGTCCGCCTGGGCGGTGAAGGCGAACCCCATCGCGTTCGCCTTGTTGCCGGCCTCCGGCAGCCGGAAGCCCGCCGCGAACGATGTCGAAGCGGAAAGCAGCAGTACCAGCAGAACCGCCAACCCCCTCCATCCTCTCATGCGTCCCCTCCTCGCGGGCGCCGACCGCCCGTGTGGTATTCGCGTGGGAATAACATACAGTTTAAAAAATTTCTAGGCAACGGAATTGAAGAGCCACGCCAGGGAAAAACGGTCCGACCCGCCCGGGGGGAGGGAGACGGGGAACAGGATCCGCAGGCACACCCCCTGGTGGATCTTCTCCGCACCCGCCTCGGAGAGGGAAGCCGTCTCCACGGGGTGGCAGAGCACCTCGCACTCCCGGTCCAGCGTGGCCTGCGCGGCGACCCCCCGCCACCCGTCGACCACCCGGAACCGCAGGACCCCCTCGGCCCCCCCCCGGGAGGAGAGCGCCCGCGTCTCCCCGAGCCCTTCGTAAAACCGGTCCGGGCCGTCCCCCGACAGCAGGTTCAGGTTCCACTCCGAGCAGAGCCTTCCCGCGACCGTACCCTTCCCGTGGTTGATCAGCCGGTAGGAGACCTCGAACCGCTCCTCCCCGCCGCGGAGCACGAGCCCTTTCGTGAGGACCATCTGGACGCCTTCGCCGGCCATCGGCACCTCGAGGGTCACGGCAAGCCGATCTCCCCGCCGCACACTCTCCACGCTCGCCTCCTTCCCCGCGGTCCAGCAGAGAGGGGCCGCGGTGCCGGAGAGGATCGCCGCAGGGGAATCCTCTTCCCGGAAGAACGACTCCCGGAACGAGGCGCGCTGCCACGGGTCCGACCCGAGCGCTTCCGTCACGGAAGGGTCTTTCAGCACGAGGATGTCGTGGATGCTCGTGGACCCGTCGTAGGCGCCGCCGGCGCGGAGGAATTTCCCGTGGTACCCCTCCTCCCGGCGCGTCAGGACGTGCCCCAGGGCGATCCCCCGCGGCGGGAGGGAGATCTCGGTGATCGCCCCGCCGTCGTGCGGGTGGCACAGGAGCGTGAGCCGGGAACTCTTCAGGAGCAGCTCCGCGCCGCCGTCGCTGTCGAGGTCTCCCTTCACGATCTCGGTCCACGCCGCCTTCCCGGCGTGCAGGACCGCGTCCGCCGCGCTCTCCGCCCGGAGGAGGTTCGTGTACGCCGCCTCCCGGAGGTGGTTCAGGTACAGGCCCCCGAACACCCCGTGCCAGTACACGTCGTTGCTCTGGCTCCGGTACAGGAAATCCCTCGCCGCCTTCCCGGCCCCCTTGCGCTCCGCCGCCTCGACCCGCCCGCTCACCCACAGCATCCGCTTGTGTAGCTGGTTCGACTCGTCGTACTTGCGCAGGAAGTTCCGGAAGTAGCCTCCCTGCACGAACGGCTTCACCTCCGCCATGCGGCCGTCCCGGATTTCGTGGAGCAGGTCGCCGAACCGGGAGGCGCGCCGCGGCGGCAGGGCCCACTCCCCCATCTCGGTGTAGGAACAGGTGGGAAGGTAGATCGTCCCGCGAAGCGGCGCCTTCGCGGCGTACTCCGAGAACGTCATCGTGGAGAGCCACTCCCCCCGGGAGGCGATCCCCTCGAAGAACCTCCGCAGCCACCCCTCCTGGTAGACGCTCTTGTGGGTCCCCGGCCAGACGCCGAACTTCTCGCCGTCGTCCGCGAAGATCGCGGCGGGGTACGGCACGTCCCGGGAGGTCATCCGCTCCACGGCGCGCAGCGTGTCGTCCACCCCCCCGAACGGGATGAGGTAGCGCAGCTGCTCGCTTCCGGGGAAGACGCGCACGGTCGCGCCGTTGTGCTCCGTGAGGTACACCCCGTCCAGCTCGTCCTGGGAGAGGCCCGCCCGGATGAAATGGTAATCGTCCAGGGGGAGGTATTTCACCCCGGCCGCGGCGAGAGTGGAGGGGAGGTCGGGTTCCCAGACCCGCTCCGCGAGCCATATCCCTTCCGGGGCTTTCCCGAAACGGCGGCGGATCTCCGCCGACAGTGCCGCGATCTGCCCCTGCCGGTCGCGCTCCGGAAGCAGCGCCAGGACCGGCTCGTACATCCCGCCGCCCAGCAGCTCCAGCTGCCCCCGGCCGACGAGCTCCCGCAGGATGGCGTACGTCTCCGGAGCGCGATCCGCGATCCACTGGAGCAGCCACCCCGAGAAGTGGATCGTGGCCTTGATCGACGGGAAGGAGGCGAGGGTCTCGAGGAAGGGGCGGTAGGAGTTCCGCGCCGCCTCCTCGAGGACGAAGTCGAAGTTCCCCACCGGCTGGTGGTTGTGCAGGCAGAGGAGGAGGACGCGCCGGGACGGCGCGGCGTGCGGGCCGCTCAATGCCCCTCTTCCCCTTCCTGCGCGAACTCCGTGAGGACCCCGAAGGTCGACTTCGGGTGAAGGAAGCCGATGCGCATCCCGTGGACCCCGACCCGGGGCGTCTCGTCGATCAGCCGGGCCCCCTTCCCTTTCGCTGAGGAGAGGGCGGCCGCGGCGTCGTCCACCTGGAAGCAGAGGTGGTGGACCCCCTCCCCGTTCTTCTCCAGGAACTTCCCGACGGGGCCGTCCGGTGCGGTGGACTCGATCACCTCGATGGTGCTCTCCCCGACGCGGAAGATGGCTGCGCGGATCTTCTGCTCCGCCACCTCCTCCGTGCCGAGGAATTCCAGCCCGAGGACGTCCCGGTAGAACGGGATCGCCTCCTGCAGGCTCCGGACCGCGATGCCGACGTGCTGGATCTTCCGGATCATGTCGACGCCTCCGGGGTCACAATTTAACGAGGAACGGGGAGAGCACTCGGAAGAAGAAGTACCCCGCCACCGCGGATGCGGGGATCGTCAGCACCCACGCCCACACGATCCGGATCCCCACCATCCAGTTCACCTTCCGGCGCCCCTGGGACAGCCCGACCCCCAGGATGGCGGAGGTGATGACGTGGGTCGTGCTGATCGGGATCCCCATCGCCGTCGCGGTGAGGATGACCGCCGACGCGGACGTCTCCGCGCAGAACCCGTGAACCGGCTGGAGCTCCACGAAGTCGGTCCCCACCGTCTTGATGATGCGCCACCCCCCCATCGCGGTTCCGGCGGCCATCGCGGCCGCGCAGGAGAGGATCACCCACGGCGGGATGTGGAAGTCGGTGATCGCGCCGTACGAGACGAGCGCGAGGGTGATGACGCCCATCGACTTCTGCGCGTCGTTGCTCCCGTGGGAGAACGCCATGAAGGCGGCGGAGAGGATCTGCAGCTTCCGGAACGCCCGGTTCAGGGGGGATGGGTGGTAGTTCCGGAAGAGCCAGAAGATCGCCACCATGATGAGGAAGGCCACGACCGTCCCGGTGACCGGGGATACGACGATCGCCACCAGGATCTTCGAGATTCCGCTCCACTTGAGGGGATGCACCCCTTCCGCCGCGACCACCGCCCCGACGAGCCCGCCGATGATGGCGTGGGAAGAGGAGGCGGGGATGCCGTAATACCAGGTGAAGAGGTCCCAGAAGATCGCCCCCGCCAGGGCGGACAGGACGACGATCTGCGTCACGTGGGTCGGGTCCACGATCCCCTTCCCGATGGTGGTGGCGACGTGGGTGGAGACCAGCGCCCCGACGAAGTTCAGCCCTGCCGCCATCAGGATGGCGTTCCGGATGGAGAGCGCGCGGGTGGAGATGCAGGTGGCGATGGCGTTCGCCGTGTCGTGGAAGCCGTTGATGTAGTCGAAGGCCAGGGCGGCGACGACCACCATCCCCAGCAGGAGAGCCGGCGCCTCAGGCATTCTTCAGCGCCACGCCTTCCAGGACGTTCGCCGCGTCCTCGCACCGGTCGGTGGCGGTCTCGAGGGTCTCGTAGATCTCCTTCCACTTGAGGATCGCCACCGGGTCCTTCTCGTGCTCGAACAGGTACGCGATGGCGTCCCGGCAGACCCGGTCCGCCTCGTTCTCGAGGGAGTTCACCTCGACGCAATGCTCGTAGATGTGGTCCTTCTTCTTCGAGGAGAGGTGGGAGATCCCCTTGTTGAGCTCCTGGACGCACTTGAGGATCAGGAACCCGAGCTCCTTGGCGTGCGGGGTGGCTTCGGTGACCTTGAAGAGGAGCATGCGGGTGGCGGCGGCCTCGATCAGGTCGATCACGTCGTCCAGGGAGGAGGCCAGCGCCAGGATGTCCTCCCGGTCGATCGGGGTGATGAACGTCGTGTTCAGCTTCTTGATGATGTCGTGGGTGAGCGTGTCCCCCTTGTGCTCGACCTCCTCGATCGCGCGGACCCGCTCCCGCAGGTTGTCGAACTCCTGGAGCATGTCCTTTAACTGCTCCGCCCCCTCGACGATGTTCTCCGACGCCTTCCGGAAGAGCACGAAGAATTCCTGGTCCTGCGGAATGATCCGGAACATCACCCCTCCCCCGCCAATCGGGCCAGCGTCGCCTCGGCCCCGGTGACCAGTTCCTCGAGGATTTCCCGAACCGGCTGCACCTTCTTCACGAACGCCACGCTCTGCCCCGCCATCAGCGACCCGTGCTCCACGTCCCCCTCCACGACGGCGCGCCGCAGCGCCCCGACCCAGAATTCCTCCAGCTTCACCTGTGCCTCCTCGCGCGGCAGCTCTCCCGCCTTCACCCGGTTCAGCAGGGAAAGCTGCAGCCGGTTGAAATCCTTGGTCCCCTCGTTGAGGATGGCCCGGACCGGGATCGTGGGGAGGGACGGGTCGAACTGGGCGGTGGGCATCGCGTCGCGCGCGGAGGCCTTGATGAACGCCTCCTTGAACCGCGGGTGCGCCACGCACTCCTCGGCGGCGACGAAGCGGGTCCCCAGCTGCACGCCGGCGGCTCCCAGGGCGAGGTACTGGGCGATGATCTCCCCCGTGCCGATCCCGCCCGCCACAAAAACCGGGACCTCGTTGACGTTCAGGAGGAATTCCTGCGCCAGGACCGACGTGGCCACGGGGCCGATGTGGCCCCCGGCCTCGTTCCCCTCGATCACCAGCGCGTCGACCCCCTGTTTGATCAGCCGCTTCGCCAGCGACAGCACCGGCGCGAAGCAGATCACCTTCAACCCGGCGGCCTTCGCCTCCGCGATGGCGCGCCCCGGGGGGATGCTGCCGGCGAAGAAGACGAACGGGCACTTCTCCCGGATCACCACCTCGACGTGCTCCCGGAAGGCCGGGGCGACCGTGATGAGGTTCACCCCGAAGGGGTTCCGCGTCTTCTCCCGGGTCTTCGCGATCTCCTTCGCCAGGATATCCGGGGGCATGTTTCCCGCCGCCAGCACCCCGAATCCCCCCTCGTTCGAGATGGCCGAGACGAGCCTGGCCTCCGACACCCAGGTCATCGCGCCGCACAGGATGGCGTACCGGGTCCCGAGGAAGTCGGTCCCCCGCCTCCACGCCTTCGGAAGGTGCTTCAGCTCCTTCAATTCCATCGGCCGCTCCCCGGGTTCCTGGATAGCAAATCCTTACTATATACCAGACGCCAGCCGGAAACACCCTTCCTTCCGGCGGCGGGCGACCCGCGGGAAAACTGTTGTATAGTAAGGGCCTATCATGGTCCGACAGAGCGACTTCTACGACATCGCGGTGGTCGGCGCGGGCCCGGTCGGGCTGTACGCCGCCTACTACTCCGGGCTGCGGGAGTGCAAGACCAAGCTGATCGAGACGTACCCCCACGTGGGGGGACGGCTGATCTCCATGTACCCCGAGAAGGAGATCTTCGACGTTGCCGGCCACCGCAAGATCGTGGCGGCCGAGCTGATCCGGGAGCTGACCGAGCAGGCGATGCAGTACGGCCCCGCCGTGGTGCTCAACGAGCGGGTGACGGGGCTGCGGATCCTGGACGAGCGGGTCATCGAGCTGGCCACCCCGCAGGGGCTCCACTACAGCCAGACCGTCATCCTCGCCGTCGGCTGCGGCGCCTTCGTCCCCCGGAAGCTGGACATCCCCCACCTCATCGACTTCGAGGGGAACGGGATCTACTACGACCTCCCCTCCTTCGAGCCGCTCCGCGGAAAGAGGGTGCTGATCGTGGGGGGGGGAACAGCGCGGTGGACTGGGCCCTCTCCCTGGAGGGGATCGCGTCCGAGGTGACGCTTTGCCACCGGATGTACAAGTGGCAGGCCCACGAGGCGATGGTGCACCGCCTGCTGGCCTCCAGCGTGCGGGTGAAATACCCGTACTACACGATCAAGGAGGTGCTGGGGGAGGAGAAGGTGACCGGGGCGGTCATCTGGAACGAGCGGAGCGGGCTGGAGGAGACGATCGCGGTGGACGTCATCGTGCTCTCCATCGGGATGCTGACAAACATCGAGCCGTTCCGGGAGTGGGGGCTGCGGATCCTCGGGAGCGGAATCGCGGTGGCCCCCGACATGTCCACCAACCTGCCCGGCGTCTACGCCGCGGGGGACATCGTCACCTACCCCGGCAAGGTGCTGCTCATCACCGCGGGATCCGGCGAGGCGGCCACGGCGGTGAACTCCGCCAAGGAGTACATCCTCTCCGGCGACCTCGGGCGATAGACGGCGGAGCAACGGTCGCTCCGCCTCCGGGCGGGGTCCTCGCTCGCATCCGGCCGCGGCTCCCCGGCTCCATCCAGCGAACGTGCCCAGCGGTCAT
>DASWBR010000293.1:0-6212 GCA_036390495.1 Candidatus Deferrimicrobiaceae bacterium
CGGGACCTTCACTTCCCATTCAGGAGGCAAACCATGAGGAAGCGCATGCAGCCCCTCGCGGCCCTGTCGTCTATCCTCTTCGCGCTCGTGTTCCTGGGAGCGGAAAAGGCCAGGCCGCCGGCCAAGGCGGCGTCGGAGCCCATCCGGGCGAAGATCGGCGTCATCGCCATCGTCACCGGCCCCGGGGCCGGGTACGGCGAGGCGATCACGAACGGGATCCGGCTGGCCCGGGACGAGGTGAACGCGAAGGGCGAGGTGAACATCGACCTGAAGATCGAGGATTCGAGCGCCAGGCAGGAGCAGGCGCTCGCGGCGGCCCAGAAGCTCATCAACTCCGACCGGGTGGTGGCGATCATCGGCCCCACCCTGTCGAACGAGATGAAGGTGGTCGGGCCCGAGGCGAGCGCCAGCGGGGTGCCCATCATGGGGACCTCCACCACGGCGAAGGGAATCACCCAGATCGGGAAATACGTCTTCCGGAACGCCCTCCCCGAATCCCAGGCGATCCCGGCCTCCATCGGCATGGCGGTGAGGAAGTACAATATCCGGAAGGTCGCCCTCCTCTACGGGAACGACGACGTGTTCACCAAGTCCGGGTTCGACACGATGAAGGAAGTCTCCGAAAAACTGAAGCTTACGATCCTCACGGTCCAGGAGTTCCAGAAAGGGCAGTCGGACTACAAGGCGCAGTTGACGAAGATCGCCTCGCTCAAGCCCGACGCGGTCTTCTGCTCCGCGCTGTACGAGGAGGGGGCGGTCATCCTCTCCCAGGCACGGAAGATGGGGCTCAAGGTCCCCTTCGTGGGCGGAAACGGCTTCAACTCCCCCAAGGTGATCGAGATCGCGAAGGACGCGGCGGACGGACTCGTCGTGGCCACGCCGTGGTTCGTGGACCGGAACGACCCGAAGGTGAAGGCGTTCGTCGCGAAGTACGAGAAGGCGTACGGCAAGAAGCCGGACCAGTTCGCCGCGCAGGCGTACGACGCGCTCCATGTCATGGCGAATGCCCTGAAGGCGGCGGGGACGGCGGACCGGGACCGCCTGCGGGACGCCCTTGCGGCGACCCGGGACTTCCAGGGGGTCCTCGGGAAATTCTCGTTCGACGCGGAGCGGGACGTGGTGATGGACCCGACCGTCCTCGTCGTCCGGGGCGGGAAGTTCCGGATCTTCCAGTGACGGGCGGGGTTCCCGAAAGACCGTGTTCCTCGAGCAGCTGATCAACGGCGTCACGCTGGGGAGCATCTACGCCATCGTGGCGCTGGGTTACACCCTCGTCTTCGGCGTCCTCGACATCATCAACATGGCCCACGGGGAGATCTTCATGTTCGGGGCGTTCGTCGGGATGCTCCTCGTGACCAAAGCCGGCGTCCCCCTCCCCGCGGCGTTCCTCGGCGCCGTCGTCGTCACCGGGGCGATGGGATTCCTCCTGGAGCGGTTCGCGCTGCGGCCGCTGCGGGGCCGCGCCGGGGCGTCGAACCTGGCCTCGCTCATCAGCACCATCGGGGTCTCCATCCTGCTGGAGAACCTTGCCCACCGGCTCTTCGGGGCGGGGAACCACCTCTTCGAGACCCCTTTCGCGGAGATCCGGCTCCCGGTCGGGCCCGTTACCGTCCAACTCGTCCAGGCGCTGATCCTCCTGATCTCCCTGCTTCTGATGGCCGGCCTCTCCCTCTGGCTATCCCGTACCCGCGGCGGGAAGGCGCTCCGCGCCACCGCGGAGGACCTGACGACCGCGGGGCTCCTCGGGATCGACACGGACCGGATGATCACCGCCACGGTCGTCATCGCGTCGGCAATGGGCGGGGTCGCCGGGGTGCTCGTCGGGATGGCGTTCAACTACATCAACAACCAGATCGGCCTCTCCATGGGGCTGAAAGGACTGGCGATCATCATCTTCGGGGGGATGGGGAGCGTCTACGGCGCGATGGCGGGCGGCCTGATCCTGGGGCTCTCCGAGACCTTCGTGGTGGCGTACGGCTCCTCCGGCTACCGGGACGCCATCGCATTCGTCATCATCATCGCGGTCCTCCTCGTCCGGCCGCAGGGGCTCTTCGGGCAGGCGGCCCCCGGGGCCGGCCGGTAGGCGCCGCCCGTGGAGTGGATCAACCCGTACCACCTCCAGGTGGCGTCGTTCGTCCTCATCAACGTCCTCCTCGGCGTGAGCATCTACGTTACCCTCTCCACGGGGCAGCTCTCCCTCGGGAACGCGGGGTTCATGAGCATCGGAGCGTACACCGCGGCGCTCCTGGCCACGAATTTCCAGGTCCCGATCCCCCTCGGAATCGCTGCCGGAGGCCTTCTGGCGGGCGCGGCGGGAGTGCTCGTCGGGATCCCGTCCCTCCGGCTCTCCGGGGTGTACCTCGCCATCGCGACGCTCGGTTTCGGGGAGGTCGTCCGGGCGGTCGCAATCAACTGGGAGTCGCTGACCGGCGGCGCCGTCGGGATCGCCGGGATTCCCCAGATGGGGCGCGTGATCCTCGCGAGGTCGAGGGACCTCGGACTCTCCCCGGAGTCGCTGGGGATGAGACCGAACCAGTTCATCAGCCTCCTGGTCTTCCTGATCCTGCTGGCCGCCTCGACGCTGGTGGTCGCCTTCTTCCTGCGTCTCGCCCGGTCCCGCGTCGGCCGGGCGTACGCGGCCATCCGCCTCGACGAGCGGGCCGCGGAGTCGGCGGGGATCCCCGTCACCTACTACAAGGTGCTGGCGTTCTCCCAGGGCGCGATGGTCTCCGGCCTGGCGGGAGCCCTCTTTGCGCATTCGACCTCCTTCATCAGCCCCGCGGACTTCACGTACCACCGGGCCGTGGAGATCCTGATCTTCGCGGTCTTCGGCGGAAGCGGGCACATCCTCGGCCCCGTCTTCGGGGCCGCCCTCCTCACCACGCTCCCCGAGGCGCTGCGGACCGTCAGCCATTACCGGTACATCCTGTACGGCGTGCTCGTCGTCCTGATGATGATCTTCCGTCCCCAGGGGATCGTCGACCCACCCCTCCTGCGGCGCCTGCGGCCGGGCCGGACCGGGGGCGCTGCGTGACCGCGATCCTCGCCCTGGAACGGGTCGGCAAGTCGTTCGGGGGTCTCACCGCCCTTTCGGACATCTCCTTCTCCGTGGAGGCAGGAGAGATCGTGGGGGTGATCGGCCCGAACGGGGCCGGCAAGACGACCCTCTTCAACGTGATCACCGCCGTCTTTCCCCCCACGGAAGGGTCGGTGGTTTTCGACGGGGAGGCGCTCGGCGGCCTTCCCTCGCACGCCATCGCCCGCCGCGGGATCGGCCGGACCTTCCAGAACATCCGGCTCTTCCCCGCCATGACCGTGGAGGAGAACGTGATGGTGGGGCGCCACTGCCGGACCCGCGCCGGGGTGTGGCGCGGCGTGCTGCGCACCCGCGGGGAGCGCGAGGAGGAGCGGGGCACGCGGGCGCGGACCCGGGACCTTCTCGACCTGGTCGGCCTGTCCGGCGCGGATCCCGGACAGGCGGCCGGAAGCCTGCCCTACGGCCACCAGCGGCGTCTGGAGATCGCCCGCGCGCTCGCCTCGGAACCGCGCCTCCTGTTGCTGGACGAGCCGGCGGCGGGGATGAACGACTCGGAGACGGAGGAGATGTTCCGGCTGATCCGCCGGGTCCGGGAGCTCGGGGTGACGATCCTCCTGATCGAGCACGACATGTCGCTGGTGATGAAGGCGTGCGACCGCCTCGTGGTGTTCAACTTCGGACGGAAAATCGCCGAAGGCACGCCGCTGGCGATCCGGGAAGACCCGGGCGTGGTCGAGGCGTACCTCGGATTCCAGGAGGGGAACGGCGATGCTTGAGGTCCGGGGCCTGGAAGCGGGCTACGGGAAAATCCGCGCGCTGCGGGAAGTGTCCATCGACGTCCCGGAGGGGTCCGTCGTCGGCATCATCGGCGCCAACGGCGCGGGAAAGAGCACGCTGTTGCGGACGATCGCCGGCGTGATCCCGCCCGGCGCGGGGTCGATCCGGTTCCGCGGGGAGGAGATCGCGGGGCTCCCCCCGCACAAGGTCCTCCGCCGCGGAATCGCGCTGGTCCCGGAGGGTCGGGCGATCCTTTCCCGGATGACGGTGCGGGAGAATCTGGAGATGGGAGCATATGTCCGCCGCGACGGCGGGGTGGCGGCGGACATGGACCGGGTGATGGACCGGTTCCCGGTGCTCCGGCAGCGCCAGGGGCAGCCGGGCGGCTCCCTTTCCGGGGGGGAGCAGCAGATGCTGGCCATCGCCCGTGCCCTCCTGTCTGCGCCGGCGCTCCTTCTGCTCGACGAGCCTACCCTCGGGCTCGCGCCGCTGGTCGTGGCCGACATCTTCCGCATCGTGCGGGAGATCAACGCCTCGGGGACCACCGTCCTGCTCGTCGAGCAGAACGTCCGGCAGGCGATGAAAGTATCCTCGCACACCTACGTCCTGGAGACGGGACGGATCGTCCTGTCGGGCCCGTCCGCGGAGCTCGCGAGGGAGCCGCGCATCAAGGCGGCGTACCTCGGGCAGACATAGCGTCCGCTTCCGCCCGACGCACGTCGACGCACAGCAGCAGGGCGAGCCCCGCGAGGAAGAAGACCGCCAGCGAGAGGATCGCGATCCGGTAGCTCCCGGTGAACTGGAGCGCCAGGCCGAAGAGGAGCGGCCCCAGCCAGCTCGTCCCCCGCTCGCCCACCTCGTACAGGGAGAAATATTCCGCCTCCTGCCCCTCCGGGATCATCCGGGAGTACAGGGATCTGGAGAGCGCCTGGCTCCCCCCCAGGACGACCGCGATGCCCGCCGCGAGCGCGTAGAAACCCGTGGCGCCGCGGAGGCCGGCGTAGGCGTACACCAGCGCCCCCGTCCAGAGGACGAGGCTTGCCGCCACCGCGGCCTTCGCCCCCACCCGCCTGGCGAGGAGGTTGAAGATCAGGGAGCCGAAGAACGCGACGAACTGCACCAACAGGATCGCCCCGGTGAGCGTGGACATGGAAAGACCCAGCTCTTCCTGTCCGAACTGGGACGACAGGGAGATCACCGTCTGGATGCCGTCGTTGTAGAGCAGGTATGCGGCCAGGAAGAGGAGCAGCCCGGGGTGTTCCTTCGCCTCCGCGAAGGTCCGGCGGAGCTGGCGGAGACCGACGACGATGGTCCACTCCCCTTCCGGGAGGGTGCGCGCCGGCCGGTGACGTCGCAGCGCGGCAAGGGGGACAAGGGAGAACACGGCCCACCAGGCGCCCGCGGAGGCAAGGCTGATGCGGACGGCCTCCCCGGTCGAAAGTCCCAGGGACGGGGCCCGGGACAGGAGGAGCAGGTTGAGCGCCAGGAGGATGCCTCCTCCGAGGTACCCCAGGGCCCACCCCACGGAAGACACCGCGTCGCGCTGGTCGGAAGGAGCGAGGTCCGGCAGGTACGCGTTGTAGAAGACCACCGACGCCCCGAAGCAGACGTTGGCGACGAGGAACAGCGCGCCGCCCAGCAGGTACCGCGTCCCGTGGAGGAAATACATCCCCCCCGTTGCCGCCGCCCCGGCGTAGGCGAAGAAGAAGAGCATCCCTTTCTTCCGGCCGGAGTAATCCGCGACCGCGCCCATTACGGGGAGCAGAAGGACCTGGAACAGGACGGAGAGGGAGACGACGTACGGGAAGAAGGAGCCGGCGAGCACGGGGATGCCGAGGGGGCGTACGTAGCCGGCCGGGTCCGCCGCCTGCCGCGCCACGGCGGTCAGGTACGGCCCCGTGAAGACCGTCACCACGGTCGTCGAGAAGGCGGAGTTGGCGAAGTCGTAGAAGTACCACCCGACCCGCTCCCGGCGACCCTCCCTCGGCAACGCCCCCATCTCCCCCACCCCCGCCGGCCATTCTGCCACAACCCGGAAGCGACAATGCAGCGGGGAAAACCGTAATCCGGGAGGGATGACGTAGCGGGGGGTTCCTCGGAAGCGGCGTGTGGAGCGGAGGCAAAGAATGCGTCGAGCGGAATCGCAGCGAGCGGGCGAAGGTCGCGAGCGTAGCTTCCGAGGAAGCCCCCCGCGAGGAATCCCGAGGGAATAAAAACCCCGGAAGCGGGTCGCATCCGGGGTTCAGGTGTCCGATGGAGCGGGCGACGGGATTTGAACCCGCGACTTCGACCTTGGCAAGGTCGCACTCTACCGCTGAGTTACGCCCGCGCGGTGACTGTCGATTGTAGGCGAACCGCCGACAGCTTGTCAAGGAAAGCCGCCCCCGGGGCCTACCGC
>DASWBR010000294.1:0-1507 GCA_036390495.1 Candidatus Deferrimicrobiaceae bacterium
GACGCCGTCGTCCTTTCCCTTCTTCCCGATCTTCCACCGGTCGAACACCCGCTGCGCGTACTGTTGCGGCGCCATCCCTTCCGTGGTCTTCACGGTGAGGACCGCGACCTGCGCGCCCGTCGCCCGCTCGATCTCCCGGCAGAGCGCCTCGGTCCTCTCCGCCCACCCACCCATTACTTCCGCCCGGGCGTTCACGTATCCAGCGGGCGCCGGGATGGCGGGCTCGCCCGCCCGGGCGTCGAACGCGATCGCGCCGAAGGAGAGAAGCGCGAGGAGGGCCGCGGCGGTCCGGCGCATTCAGGGTTTGTCCCCGCCGGCGTACCCGTCCGCCACGGCGCAGAGCCGTTCCACCTCCTCGAGGTAGCCGGGCGCGATCTCCTCCGCGCGGGCCGACAGGGACTTCCCGTCGACGGCGGCCGCGATCTCGCGGATGCAGGGGAGGGAGACCCCGAAGCGGGACTCGATCTCCCCCAGGATCGCCGCTTTCCCGTGGGGCGCATCGTGTCCAGCAAGGAGCAGCAGGCCCCTCGCGACGGAAACGATCGAGCCCGCGGTGCTGCGGAGCAGTTCGGCCACTTCCCGCGCGCCGCGCGTCGAGAGGTACATCCGGCGGAGGGAGAGGAGCTTCCCTTTCAGCTCGAATTCGACCTGGTGACGGAGGTTCCGGTCGTCCACGCGGACGTCGGCCAGGACGTCCCGCCCCGAAAGCACCTTCCGGTGCTCCTTCATCGAAAGGAATTCGAGGGGGAAGACGTCGAGGGATCGGGAGAGGAATCCCTCCGTGAAGATCGGGGGAGGGGGGATCCCCCGCTTCGCGAACCCGGGGGTTTCCTTCCGGAACCCCTCGAGCGCGTCCAGCCGGAGCTCCCGGACGACGATCAGGACCGCCACGTCCCCGTCCGCCTCCGGTGGGTCCAGCGCGTGACCGCCGTACAGGGTGACCGAAACCAGGTCCTCGCCGAAGATGCGCTCCACCGCGACCCGATACGCCTCCATACGCCCGTCGACCACGGTCCCTCCTCTGCCCAAGGAAAGGGCATCCGGTGCCCAGGGATTGTGCATCATTCTAACACCCGCCGGTAGGCGAGGGGTACCGCGCGGCCGGCGCGGCGCCCGGATTCCGCCGGATTTCCGGGGGATTCCAATGTGGGGACGCCACACTTCCATTCTGCGGTGGAGTTGGTACGCAGGTTGCTATATGTGCCGCAGGAGGAGGTGACCCATGAAGAAGATCGAGGCCATCATCAAACCTTTCAAGCTCGACGAGGTGAAGGAATCGCTGAACGACATCGGCGTCCAGGGGATGACGGTGTCCGAAGTGAAGGGGTTCGGCCGCCAGAAGGGCCACACGGAGCTCTACCGGGGGGCGGAATACGTCGTGGACTTCCTCCCGAAGATCAAGCTGGAGATCATCGTCCCGGACGACCTGGTCGCCCAGGTGGTGGAGGTCGTGGAGAAGTCGGCCCGCACGGGCCGCATCGGGGACGGGAAGATTTTCGTGACCAAC
>DASWBR010000295.1:0-3060 GCA_036390495.1 Candidatus Deferrimicrobiaceae bacterium
CCCGCCGTCACCTGGACCCTCGAGGAAGTGGCCGATATCGCCCTGAAGAACCACCCGCTGGTGAAGCAGGCCAACGCAGACGTCGACGCGGCCGTGGCCCGGAAGGGACAGGCGGAGTCCGCCTGGTACCCGTTCATCAACGCGTCGACGGGCTACTCCCGGAGCCGCACCTTCTCCAGCCAGACGGGGCTGAGCAGCGTCTCGTCGAACGGCTTCGTCCGGGGCGACCTCAACTGGATGATCTACGACTTCGGGAGGACGGGCGCCTCCGTCGATCGCGCGGACGCGAACGCCGCGGCCACGCGCGCGGGCGCCGACACGACGCGGGAGGACGTGGTCTTCGCCGTGAAGCTCGCCTTTTACAACGTCCTGCGGGCCGAGAGGACGCTTTCGTTCCAGCGGGAGAACCTTCGCCAGCGGGAAACTCTCCTCCGCCAGGCGACGGCCTTCTACGAGGCCGGCATACGGGCGAAGATCGACGTCGCCCGGGCCGAGGCGAACGTGTACGACGCCCGCGCCCAGGTGAGCCAGGTGGAAAACGACCTCCGGGTGGCCCGGATCACCCTGCTGCAGCGGATGGGGATCGACGGCCCGGCCGGTTTCGCGCTCGCCGGCGGGCTCCCCGAGCTCCAGCTGCCCGGCAGCATGCAGGACTGGGTCGCCGAAGCGGAGAAGAACCGGCCGGAGCTGCGCGCCCAGCTCGAGAAGGAGCGGGCCGCCACCGAATCGTTGCGGCGCGCCCGTTCGGAGTATTACCCGTTCCTCACGGGGAGCGTCGGGGCAGGGTACGGGGCGGACTCGTTTCCCCTGCAGCAGGATTACGGCGCCGCCGTCACGTTGACCCTCCCGATCTTTTCCGGGTTCCTCACCCGGGAGTCGGTCAAGGAGGCCTCCGCGACGATTGCCTCCGCCCAGTACGAGCTCACCGAGGCGAGGCGCCGCGTCCGGCTCCAGGTCGAGGCGTCGGCGTACAGCGTGCAGGAGGCGCAGGAGCGGCTGGGGGCACGGAAGAAGGAGAGGGAAGCCTCGGAGGAGAACCTCCGTCTCGCCACGGCGCGCTACGAGGTGGGCGCGGGGGACATCATCGAGATGGTCGACGCCCAGACGCAGATGGTCCGGTCCGACACCGACGTCATCAACACCGCCTTCGACTACGCCGTCTCCGTCGCGTCGCTCCTTCGCGCGATGGGCCGCTGAGGACGGGGGAAACCTCCATGGCAGACGCCCCCGCGACCCCCCCGGCGTCCGGTCCTGCGCCCCCGAACAGCCGCAAAAGGACCGCCATCCTCTTCTTCCTCGCCGTCCTCGCGGCGACGGTCGTCTCCGGCTTCGCCTACTGGAAATACCGGCAGACCCACATCGCGACCGACGACGCCTTCGTCGAGGGGAGGATCCACCTGGTCTCCCCCCGGGTCCAGGGGACGGTCGTCGGGGTCCGGGTGAGGGACAACCAGCCCGTGAAGGTGGGCGAGGAACTCCTCGTCATCGACCCGGAGCCGTTCGCTGTCCGCGAGTCGGGCGCCGAGTCCGGGGTCTCCGCGGGGGCCGCGGACCTCTCCGCCGCGCGGGCGGACCTCCTCGCCGCCCGGTCCGACGTGACCGCCGCGAGGGAGGACGTGGCCGCGGCGCTCAAGGACGTGGAAGGGGCGAAGGCGCAGCTGGCCCAGCTTTCGGCGGGGATCGAGGCGGCGCGGGCCAGGACCGCCCTCTCCGCGGCGCGCCTTTCCCAGGCGTCGCGGGACGCGGCGCGGATGAAGCAGCTCTTCGACCGGCAGGTGGTCAGCCGGGAGGTTTTCGAAAAATCCCAGACGGACGCGGAGGTCGCGAAGGCCCAGGACGACCTGGCCAGGGAGGAACTGCGGCTCGCCGAGGCGGCCGTCCCGACCCAGAAAGCGCTGGTCGCCCAGCGCGAGGCGTTCGTCGCGCAGCGGCGGGCGGTCCTCTCCCAGCGGGAATCCCTGGTGATCCAGCGCACGGCGAGGGTCGGGCAGCAGGAAGCGCAACTCCGGCAGCGCGAGTCGTCCCTCGCGGAGGCGAAACTGCTCCGCCGGTACACCTCCGTCCTTTCCCCGGCGGACGGGTACGTGACGCGCAAGAGCGTCGAGGCGGGCCAGGTCGTCTCCCCCGGCCAGTCGCTCCTCGCGGTCGCTGCGCTGGACAACGTCTGGGTGGTTGCGAACTACAAGGAGACAGACATCGAGAGGATCCGCCCGGGGCAGGAGGTCACCATCCGGGTGGACACCTACGGGGGGAAGAAGTTCCGCGGGACGGTGGACAGCGTCATGGCCGGCACCGGCTCCGCCTTCTCCCTCTTCCCGCCCGAGAACGCCACGGGGAACTACGTGAAGGTGGTGCAGCGCGTTCCGGTGAAGATCGTGCTCTCCCGGGGGGAGGACCCGGAGCACGTTCTGAGAATCGGCATGTCCGTCGTCCCCACGGTGCTGGTGCGGTAGCCGCCGATGGACGGGGCGGTGGGCCGGCCCGGGGAAACCACCGGTGCGACCGGCGCAAGCAAATGGATCGTCGCCGTAACGGTGATGCTGCCCACGCTGATCGAGATCATCGACACCAGCGTCGCCAACGTCGCCCTCGACCACATCCGCGGCTCCCTCTCCTCCGGCATCGACGAGTCCGCGTGGGTCCTCACCTCCTACCTCGTCTCCAACGCCATCATCATCCCGATGACGGGGTGGCTCGCCCGCACGTTCGGCCGGAAGCGGTACCTCACCTTCTCCGTCCTGCTGTTCACCTTCGCCTCCCTGCTGTGCGGCTCCTCCACGAGCCTGGGGATGCTCGTCTTCTTCCGCGTCCTCCAGGGGATCGGCGGGGGGGCGCTGCAACCGATGTCGCAGGCGATCCTGCTGGAGACGTTCCCGCCGCGGGAACACGGGATGGCGATGGCCATCTTCGGCATCGGCGCCATGTTCGGCCCCATCGCCGGCCCCCTGATGGGGGGGTACATCACGGACACCCTGTCGTGGCGCTGGATCTTCTACGTGAACATCCCCATCGGGCTCCTCGCCGTCTTCATGGTCTCCCTCTTCATCCACGACCCGCCGT
>DASWBR010000296.1:0-3498 GCA_036390495.1 Candidatus Deferrimicrobiaceae bacterium
AGGATCGCCCCCTCCCCGCCGCCGAACAGGTCGAAGTAGTGGTGGAAGAGCTGGGCGTACAGCCCCAGGCCCGACAGGAGCAGCGTGAAGAACGAGGCGGCGACGAACCAGTGGAGCACCCGTTCCGCCGTGTTGAACCGCTCGACGTACCTAGCCATGCGCGTCCCCTCCCTTCCCCTCGTCGTTCTCCTCGAGCGGGCGACTCCCGAACGTCACGTAGTGGAGCACCACCGCGGCGACGCTGCCCCAGAAGCCGAGGATCCCGAGGGGCTTGACCACGTCCTTCCATAAGAAGATCGACGTCGGGATCGACGGGTCCGCCGGCAGCCCGTACTCCTCCGGCTTCCCCTCGAGGGCGTACAGGACCCCAAGTCCCGCGAGGTTCTTCTCCCCGTACAGCGTCTTCCCCGCCCCCTTGGCCTTCGCGATCAGCGCGTCCCGGCCCCCGAACTGCAGCGTCTGGGTAGGGCACGCCTTGGCACACGCGGGGATCATCCCCGCGCCGATCCGGTCCGGGCAGAGGTGGCACTTGGACACCTTGTCGTCCGTCCCGTACCGCGGAACGTTGAACGGGCATGCGGAGACGCAGTATTTGCAGGAGATGCACTTCTCCTTGTCGAAGCCGACGATGCCGTCCTTCGTGCGGAAGAGGGCGCCCGGGGAGGGGCAGACCTTCATGCACCCCGCGTCCCCGCAGTGGAGGCACCGCTCGTTCACGAACCGCCACGTGACGTTCCCCTTGTCGTCGGCCTTCTCGATGAACTCGATGCGGTTGTACAGCATCGGGGTGAGGTCCCGCGGGTTCTCGAACGTCCCCTGCTGGGTCGTCTTGTCCGCGTCCAGGCGGTTCCACTCCTTGCACGCCACCTGGCAGGAGCGGCACCCGATGCAACGCGACGTGTCGACGAGGAATCCCGTTCTCGCCTGGGCCATGGCCGTCACCCCCTCGCCTTGATGTTGACCATGAACGCCTTGGTCTCCGGGATCATGGTGTTCGCGTCCCCCGCGGTGGGTGTGAGCAGATTCGCCGAGTCCCCGACCCCGGGCGTGAACCAGCCGAAGCACCAGGGGAGGCCCACGGCGTGCACGGTGGAGTTGGCCACCCGGAAGGGCCGTATCCGGGGCGTGACCATGGCGACCGCCTCCACCTTCCCGCGGGCGGAGGAGATCTCGACCAGGTCTCCGTTCTTCAGGTTCTTCTCCTTCGCCAGTTCCACGCCGATCTCAACGAACTGCCGCGGGACCAGCTCCATCAGCCACGGCACGTTCCGCGAGAGGACCCCGGTCTGCCAGTGCTCCGTGACCCGGTACGTCGTGGCGACATACGGGAACCGCGTGTCGCACGAGGCGTATACGTCCTCCGGCAGCCCGCCCTCCGAGAACATCCGGGACGCGGGGTTGGTCCGCTGCTTCGACAGCAGGTTCTCCTGCACCGGGCACTCCAGCGGCTCGTAATGCTCGGGGAACGGGCCGTCCTTCAGCCCCGGCCCGAAGATCGCCGCCACCCCGTCGGCGCGCATGATGTACGGCTTCTTCCCCTCCTTCTCGTCGCCCATCGGCGGCCACGGCCCGTCGGGCACGTCCCCTTCCCACCTCCCGAACTTCCCGTCTGGGAGCACCGCGGTCGGGTTCCAGTAGATGACCGCCTTCTTCACGTTGTACGGCTTCCCGGCGAGGTCCACCGACGCCCGGTTGTAGAGGATCCGGCGGTTCACCGGCCACGCCCACGACCACTCGGGGAAGAGCCCCAGGCCGGTGGGGTCCTTCTTCCCGCGCCGGGCCATCAGGTTCCCGCCCTGGTTGTAGCTCTGGCAATAGAGCCAGTTGCCGCTGGTGGTGGTGCCGTCGGCCTGCAGCTGGGCGAAGCCGCCCACCTGCTCCCCCTTCTTCCCGAGGAACTTCTTCACCTTCGGCGCCGGCTGGCCGGGCTTGGGCTTCTCCTCCACGTCGTCCAGGAAGGCGCCGTTGATCTCCTTCGCCACCGCGTGGATGTCCACCGACCGGACCGTGCCGTCCGCCCGCTTGAAGCCGTAACTCCACGTCAGGTTCATCAGCGGGTCCGGGTAGGCGCCCCCCTCCTTCGCGTAGAGAGCCCTGATCCGGAAAAACAGGTCGTTCAGGATCTCGGCGTCGGGCTTCGACTGGCCGAGCGGCTTCACCGCCGCAGTGCGCCACTGGGCCCACCGGCCGGAGTTGGTGATGCTCCCCTCCTTCTCGAAGGATGCCGCCGCGGGGAGGAAGAACACCTCCGTGTTCACCTTCGCCGGGTCCATCCCCGGCCCCTTCCAGAACGACGCCGTCTCGTTGTCGAACAGGTTGACCGTCACCATCCAATCCAGCGTCCCCAGGGCCTTGCGCACCTTGCCGGCGTTGGATCCGGAGCAGGCGGGGTTCTGGCCCCACGCGAAGAACCCCTTGTACTTGCCGCGCGACATGTTGTCGAAGAGCACCAGCCACGAGGCGTTCATGCCCGGGTCCAGCTTGGGGAGCCACGCGTACCCGAAGTCGTTCTGCTTCGTCGCCTTCGCCCCGTAAATTGCCTTCAGGTAGCTGGTGATGTACTTGTTCCGGTTCCCCCACCAGTTCGCGCTGGCCGGGTCCTTCGTCTTCGGGGTGTACTTCTCGACGTACTTCTCCAGGGTCGGGAGGTCCGCCGACGGGACCGGCAGGTACCCGGGAAGGATGTGGAAGAGGATGCCGTGGTCTGTGGCGCCCTGTACGTTGGACTCCCCGCGCAGGGCGTTGATCCCCCCCCCCGCCACGCCCACGTTCCCCAGCAGCATCTGGATGATGCTCATGGCGCGGATGTTCTGGGTCCCCACCGTGTGCTGCGTCCACCCCATCGCGTACAGGGAGGTGCCGGACCTGTCGGGCTTGCCGGTGGCGCCGTACGTCTCGTAAACCTTGAGGAGCGCGTCTTTCGGCGTCCCGGTGATGCTGGACACCAGGTCCGGCGTATAGCGGGAGTAGTGCTTGCGCATCAACTGGAAGACGCAGCGCGGGTCCTTCAGCGTCTCGTCCTTGAGGACCTTGTCTTCCGCATCCTTCTGGTACGCCCACGTTTTCGTGTCGTACGATTTCTTCTTCGGGTCGTACCCGGAAAAAAGGCCGGCGGCGTCGCCCGGCATCTTGAAGTCCGGGCTCACGAGGTAGCTCGCGTTGGTGTACCGGCGTACCGACTCCTCCTGGTACATCTTGTTCTCGAGGATGTAGCGGATCATGCCGCCGAGGAAGGCGATGTCGGTCCCCGGCCGCAGGGGTGCGTAGATGTCGGCCCTCGACGCGCTCCGGGTGAAGCGCGGGTCCACGCAGATGATCTTGCCGCCGTTATCCCGCGCCCGCAGGATCCAGCGAAATGCGACGGGGTGGTTCTCCGCCGGGTTGGCCCCCATGATGAGGACCACGTCCGAGTTCTTCACGTCGATCCAGTGATTCGTCATCGCGCCGCGTCCGAACGACTCTGCCAGAGCCGCTACAGTGGCGCTGTGTCATATTCGC
>DASWBR010000297.1:0-2755 GCA_036390495.1 Candidatus Deferrimicrobiaceae bacterium
GGAAGGGATCCCGATCCCCGAGGCGGCCCGGTGCGCCCGCATGGAGGAGTGCTCCGTCTGCGGCACGGTGAAGCGGTACTTCTTCAACCGCGTGGCGGCGGAGGGGAAGTTCACGGCGGTGGCCACCGGTCACAACCTGGACGACGAGGCGGCGCGTCTGCTGGGGAACCTGCTGCACTGGCAGCGGGACCACCTCTCCCGGCAGCACCCGTTCCTTCCCGACGCGGGGGAGGGGCTGGTGCGGAAGGTCAAGCCGCTGTGGCGGGTGAGCGAGCTGGAGACGGCGTCGTACGGCTTCCTCAAGGGGATCGACTACGTCACGGAGGAGTGCCCGATGAGCGAGGACGCCACCTCCCTCGTGTACAAGGAGGCGCTCTCCCTCATCGAGGAACAGATGCCCGGGACGCGGACCGTCTTCTACCAGGGATTCCTCGACGCGGGGAACCCGCTGCGGAAGGGGCCGGAGGCGCGGCCGGCGGATGGGGAGGGGGAAGCCGCGGGCGGCGGTGCCGCCAGGGCGTGCGCATCGTGCGGTGCGCCGACGTTCGCCGAGGTGTGCTCCTTCTGCCGGTTGAGGGAGCGGGTACGGAGGCGGAGGGAGCAGCGGGCGGGGAGGGTTGCCGGGTGAGCGGGGGGCGGCGGCGCCGGGGGCCGTTCGAGGCCGGGGAGGACGCCCTGCTGATCTCCCACAAGGGGGAGGAGCACCTGATCACGCTCGCGCCGGGAAAAACCTTCGGCACCCACAAGGGGAACCTGCTCCACGACGACGTGATCGGCAAGGAGGACGGCTGCCGCGCCTGGACGGCGATGGGGAGCGAATACCGCGCCTTCCGCCCCACCTACATCCAGTACATCATGAACCAGAAGCGGCACGCGCAGATCATCTACCCGAAGGACACCGGCCCGATCCTGCTTTGGGCGGACGTCTTCCCCGGGGCAACGGTGGTCGAGGCGGGGATCGGGTGGGGGGCGCTCACGATCAAGCTGCTGGAGACGGTTGGGCCGGCGGGCAGGGTGATCTCGTACGAGGTGCGGGAGGATTTCGCGGAGAGCGGCGCGCGGACCGTGCGGCGGTATCTCGGGGAGTGCCCGAACCACGAGGTGAAGGTGCGGGACGTCTACCAGGGGATCGACGAGCGGGGCGTGGACCGCGTCGTCCTCGACCTGCCCGAGCCGTGGCAGGCGGTGGCCCACGCCCGGGAGGCGCTCGTCCCCGGCGGGATCCTGTTGTCCTACCTGCCCTCCACCATCCAGGTGAAGCAGCTGTGCGACCGGTTCGCGGAGGACGGCGGATTCGCCGAGCCGGAGACGTTCGAGGTGATCCTTAGGCCGTGGCACGTCAAAGGGATGTCCGTCCGCCCCGTGCAGTGGATGTTCTCCCACTCCGCCTTCCTGGTCGTCGCCCGCAAACTCTCCTGACCCCCAAAACCGGGACGTTCCTAAAACTTCTGCAAGACCGGGACAGTGTTGAATCCCCTAGCGGGGCACCCGCTTTTCCGTTTTCAGCAGATACGAAGCCGTGTTTTCTTTCATCCCGAGCCAGCTTGCCAATTGGGAAATCGAAACTCCCAGACTGTCTTTGCCCGTCTTCAGAATTTCCCGCCTGACGTCTACGGCGTCATATCTCCTGTTGCCCCCGAGTACTTCTTCCATGGGCACACCGCGTCTCGCAGAAATCCGGCTGACGATTTCAGAGAACCTTTCACGGGAAACGCGGCTATCCATGCGGTCGTCCTGCAAGGATTCCTGCCCAGCGGGTTGTGTTACCTCGCCTCCAACCTTTGAATCCGAAGCCAAACAGAGAAATTCCCGATACGTCTCTAACCACCCGTTCTTTGTAACGCCATCCCCGAACTCCTCCCGGAGCAGGTCCGTATCTTGCCATTCCGGAAATCCGCTTCCCACGATTCGTCGATGACCAGTCCATAAATAATCTTCCAGTTCGTCTATCGATCGTACGATTCCCGAACGGAGGGGATTCAGGTGAATGTATCGGACGGCTTCCCGGAAATATCCCGGTTTTCCGATGATGGGGGATTTGTACCTGTTCTGGAAGAAATGCCCTACGCGGTTATGTTTCTCATTGAAGTACTTGGAATATCCGGTAAGCAGGCACCGCATGAACGAAGGCAGCAGGCCCGCATCGCTGCACAACAACAAATGGAAATGGTTTGGCATAAGAGCCCATGCGTAACAACGCATCTTCCATTTCCCCATGTTCGAACCGACCTTCTCCAGGAATAATATCCGGTCTGCATCGGACAGGAAAATGCTCCTTTTCTCGATTCCACGTGCGTAGACATGGTGCATCGCTCCCGGGAAGTCAATTCTTGGTCCCCTTGGCATGCCCCCGTCCGATCCAATTTTCGGGCCCAATTTTTACGGATCGGAAGCAACAAGCGATAATTCGGCTCCGGACTGGAGCAGCGTCTCACCACACACAGGGGAATTCCCGGTGAAGAGTGTCCCGGTTTTGGGCGAGTTTTAGGAACGTCCCGGTTTTACGGTGTCAGGATATGGTCCGGAACCAGGCGAAGGTCTTTTCCAGCCCGTCCCGGAACGTCACTTTCGGGTCGTACCCCACGACCTGCCGGGCGAGGGAAATGTCCGCCAGCGAATCCCGGACGTCGCCCGGACGTGACGGCTCGAACACCGGCTCCACCCGCTTCCCTGCCAGCTCGTAGACAATCCCCAGGATGTCGAGGAGGGAGACCCGCTCGCCGCACGCGATGTTGAACACCCCGCCGCACGCCGA
>DASWBR010000298.1:0-2078 GCA_036390495.1 Candidatus Deferrimicrobiaceae bacterium
CGTGGCCGAAGAAGTGGAGGCGCAGGGAAGGGATGTCGAATCGGAATGCGCTCTCGCCGCCGACGCGGAGGAAAGGGATCAGGAGGATCGCCGCCCCCTGGAGGAGGGCGACGACCCGGCGTCGCGAGGTCCACATGAGGATGAGTGTACCGCGGAGGAGGGGAGGGAGCGCCCGCCCGCCTACGGCTTCTTCCCGTACTCCCGGACGGAGTCGACGTACGCCAGCACCTTCCAGATCCGGTCCCGCCCGAGTTCCGTCCCGAACCCGGGCATCCCGCCCGGGCGTCCCTTCGCGATGGACTCGAATTTCTGCCCGTCTTCCTCCCCGTACTTCAGGTGACCGGCCAGGGACGGCCCGTCCCCGCCCTTGACGTCCTTCCCGTGACAGTCGGCGCACTTCTCGAGGTAGATCCCTTTCCCCTCCGCCACGGCCTTCCCGTCGTGCTCGTACGGGTTTTCCTCCATCTTCGCGGCGGCGACGACCCCCTTCGCCTTGTCCGCCTCTATTTCCCGGGTGAACGCCTGCCTCTGCGACCACCCGCTGATCTCCGGTGTGTATGTCGCGATGTAGTACACCCCCCAGGCCATCAGGCCGAAGAAAAGGACGAGGAACCCCCGCGGGACCTTGTTGTGCTGCTCCATATCCTGGAACGGACCTTCCATGGGTTCATCCTCTCCGGTCGTTGCCCGCGGGATCGGGCAGGTTGTCGTCGTCCTGGAGCATCCGGTACTTGGGCGATTCCACGCGTTCGTACCGCCGGCGTGCGTAATACCAGGCGACGATGCCGGCGAACACGATGGCCAGGAGCGCCGTGAAGAGCAGGTAGAGGAGGGCGCGAAGGGTCATTCGCCCTCCAGGTGCCGCATGTAGGCGACCACCTTCCACACCCGGTCGTTCCCCAGCTGGGGGAGGAAGGAGGGCATCCCCCCCGGGCGGCCTCCCGCCACCGAGGCGAACAGCTCCGCGTCGGTGTTCCCGTACTTGTGCGACTTCGCGGCGAGCTTCGGCCCGAACCCGCCGGCCCCCTTCTCCCCGTGGCAGCTCCGGCAATTCTCCTTGTAGATCTTCTCCCCCTCCTCCTCGGCCGCCTTGCTCCCCGCGAAGGGGTTCCTCCCCCCCGCCGCCTCCGCGGTCGATGGACCGCCGGCGACCCGCTGGGCCTCCCGGAGGTCCCTGCCGAGGCGCTGCATGTAGGCGACGAGGGCGTCGAGCTCCGTCAGTTCTCCCCGCAGCGGTCCCGGGGTGACCTGGTTGCGCACCGGGGCGGAGGCGTACCCCGGGGACGCGACGGTCTGCCGGAGCGCGGCGAGCTGGCGCGCGGTCTCCGCGTCGTCGTAGCCGTACCCCAGCACCTTGACCTTCCGCGCCGTCAGCGAGGTGTCGAGCTTCGTCTTCGCCAGCCACGGGTATGCCGGCATGTTCGACTTCTCGAACATCCCCTGCGGGTTCGCCATGTGCCGGTAGTGCCACGCGTCGGGGTATTTCCCCCCCAGCCGGGCGAGGTCGGGCCCCGTCCGGCGGGAGCCCCACAGGAACGGCCGGTCGTACGCGAACTCCTCCGGCTTGGAGTAGTCCCCGTACCGCGCCACCTCGGTGCGCAGCGGGCGCACCGTCTGGGTGTGGCAGTTGTTGCACCCCTCCCGGAGGTAGATGTCGCGGCCCTCGACCTCGGGGGCCGTGTACGGCTTCACAAGGGGGCTCACCGGCTGGGTCGACGGGAGGAAGAGCGGGATGAAGGTCGTGACGAGCGTGCCGACGGAGATGACGACCACGGCGGCGACGGCGAAGAGGATCGGCTTCCCGGAAAGGTTCATCGTCGGCCCCCTCACGCCGCCTGCGCCTTCGGGCGGGACGTCATGTACAGGTTGTAGGCGAACACCGCGACCCCCGCGAAGTAGAGCATCCCGCCGAGGAGCCTGACGGACCAGTACGGGTGCATCGCGGCCACGGAGTCGAGGAAGGAGTAGGTCAGCGACCCGTCGGGGTTGGTGGCCTTCCACATCGCCCCCTGGACGATGCCCGCCACCCACAGGGTCACGGTGAAGAGCAGCTGGCCGACCAGGATCAGCCAGAAGTG
>DASWBR010000299.1:0-2941 GCA_036390495.1 Candidatus Deferrimicrobiaceae bacterium
TCGATCAGCCTCCTCGCGATGGTCCCGTGCCGCGGGATCTGGAGGCGCGCAACCTCCCCGGCTCCGAACCAGCCGGCCTGGACGATCTCCTTTTCCTCTATCGCCAGTTCGCCGCCGGCGTACTCGGCGGTGAACCCCACCATCAGGGAGTGGGGGAACGGCCATGGCTGGCTCCCGAAGTACCGGATGTTCCTCACCTCGATCCCGACTTCCTCGCGCACCTCCCTCCGCACGCACTCCTCGAACGTCTCTCCAGGCTCGACGAACCCGGCGAGGACGCTGTGGAACGCCGAGGGGAAGCGGCGCGACTGCGCGAGGAGGATCTCCCGGTCCCGCACCACGGCGACGATGACGGCCGGCGTGACGCGCGGGAAGAACTGGATCCCGCAATCCGGGCACGCCCTCGCCCGCTCCCCCTCGACCGGTCCGGTCGGCTTCCCGCACTTCCCGCAGAAAAGGTGGGTCCGATCCCACTCCACGATCTGGTAGGCCCTCCCCGCAAGGGAGAAGAGGGGATCCGGGAGCGCTCCCAGCAGGGAACGCAACCCCCGGAAGGCCGTGCCTTCGATTCCGGCCGGTTCCTCCAGCTCCCCCGCCCAGCAGGGGATCCCGTCCAGCGTCCCGAGATACAGCGCCCGCAGGGACGCGAGGCCGCGTTCGCCGGGAGGGAGGCCGCGGGGCACCGCGACCGCCTCCCCGCGCGACTCGACCATCAGGCGGTCTCCGTGGAAGAGGAACCACCACGCATCGCGCGCCGGCTCCGGCGGAGGCTTCAGCCCGGGGAGAAAATGCACCGCGTCACCTTTCGAACCGCATCGTCCCGACGGTTTCCCCCTTCCGGTAATGGAGGACGAGATCCCCGAGGTGGAAACCGAACCGGTTCGCCGCCTGGAGGGCGGAGAGATACCTCTGCTCGAACTCCCCCGCCGGGCCGGGGCACGCCATCCGGGTGGATGCGGCGGGCCCGATTGAAATCTCCAGCGGACCTTTTGAAGCGACGGCGGCCGAATACCGGTTGCACCCTCCCGATCCGGACACCTTGCTGTCCTCGAACACCGCGGTGACCTTCACCCCTTCCGGGACGCGTTCCTCCCGGCCGAGGCGGACCAGCCGCCAGGCGGCCCCTTCCAGGTCCGCGACGGAAACCGTGCCCTGCTCTTCCGGGGATGCGGGGAGAAGTTTCCCGTCCCGCACCCGGTATTCGTTCCGCACCTTCCGGGTCGGGCAGCAGAGGGGGTCCCCGGGGCCCGCCGCGACCATCTCTACGAGGATCGCGCCGTCCCGGCCGGTCAGGGAGCGGATCATGACCCGGTCCCCGAGGAGTGCGGTCCCGACGTTGACCGCCCGGTCTCCCCGGCACGCGACGACGGCCAGGTACGTGAACACCCCGCTCCCGCCGGAACTCTCCGCGAGCAGGACGGAGGCCTCATCCGTCCCGTCCCCGTCCACGTCGTGGAGGACCGGGGCCGTGTCGACGAACGTCACCCGCGGCCGGGACGCGCCTTCCGGGACGAACGGAATCCCTTCGTAGACGCCGTCCCGTAGGGTGACCGCGCCGTCGAGGATCCCCCGGTACTCGAGGTTCCGGAGGACGGCCGGGTTGTCCACAAGGCAGGAACCGGCGGAAACGGCGGCAGGCATGACGGCCGTGGCGAGCAGGACTGCCAGCCAACGGGTGATGGCGCGGGCGCCGTATCGGGAATTCCGCAATTCCGTCCCCCCCCCTTCCCGTGGAATCCGCACGCGGATATTCTACTTCGGCAGGGGAAAATGAACCCCCGGAAAGGAGGGCGGATCCCGGTGTTGCCCCCGAAGCTCGCCGCGCTGTACGAGGAGATGGAGGAGGTCCGGAAAGAAACCCTGTCGGTAGCGTCGGGGCTCACGGAGGAGGAGTTCTCGCGAACGATGGGAGGAGAGTGGTCCGCGGCACAGATCCTCGCCCACATCCTGATGGCGGAGACGGGCACGAGCAAGGTGATCCGCAGGGCGATCAAGCTGGCGGGAGGGAAGCTGCCCCCCTATCCGGCCGACGACTCCGGGATCACCGTTCGGAAGCTCGAGAAATCCCCGGGTACGTACGAGGCCCCGGAAGCGGCGCAGCCGGGGCTCCCGCCCGGCAAGGAGGAACTGTTGAAGCAGGCCCGGGAAACGCGGGAGCAGACCGCCATCTCTTTCGCCATGCTCGCGGCCGTCGACCCCCGCGCCGCCACCTTCCCGCACCCGCTCTTCGGGGAACTCGACCTGTACGAGTGGCCCGCGGCGAACATCCTCGCGCACGAACGGGACCACCAGGCGCAGATCCGGATGCTCCTGTCCCGCCTGCGCGGGCAAGGACCCGGCTAATCCGCCCGGACCCTGCTTCACGCCCTGGTCTCCCGGGACAGGGCCTCCCGGATCTCCCCGAGCGTGGGGATCGCGGCGCGTCCCCCCATGCCGCGGCAGGAGAGGCCGGCCGCGGTGTTGGCGAAGGAGAGGATCTCCCGGAAAGGGAGCCCTTCGAGGAGGGCGTACAGGAAGCCGGCGTGGAAGATGTCCCCTGCGCCCGTGGTGTCCACCGCATCGACGCGGATGGCGGGCGAATGGATCTCTTCCCGTCCGTCGCACCCGAACGCCCCGCGCGGTCCGAGCGTCACAGTGGACGTTACGGGTCCATATCTCCGCAGGATCTCCCGGGCCCCTTCCTCCGCTGAAATCCCGGGGATCAGCAACCCCGGGAAATGTCCTGCGGCTACGACGTGATCGCACAGCGAGAGGAGTTCCTCCGTCCCTTCCTGGAGCTTCTCCGCGTCGAGGACGACGGGGACGCCCGCGCCGCGGGCTGCCCCCGCCGCCGCGATCGCCGCGGGGACGTCGTGTCCGTCGACGAGGAGCGCCCGGGCCCGCCGGATTTCGTCGAGCGGCAGATCTTCCGGCGCGATCCGGATCCGGGGATCCCGGTCCC
>DASWBR010000300.1:0-6626 GCA_036390495.1 Candidatus Deferrimicrobiaceae bacterium
ATCCCCGCCACGAGGGCGCAGAACGTCCGGAAGTCGCGAAGCGACCCCTCGCCGATGGCCGCGCCGTCCGCCTCGGGGTGCATGTGGACGATGTCCGCCCCCAAGGCCACGTGGACCGTCGCGGGGACGCCGAGGCGGTACGCCGTCGCGAGGAGGCTCTTCCCGCGGAACCGCGCCCCGGAGGAGGCGATCGCCTTCCCCACCGACGCGCCGAACCCCATGCCGGTCGGGATCCCCGCGGCGAGCGCGGAGTGGAGGAACTGCGCCGTCTCCCGCGCCATCCCGAACGAACCGTCCGCAAGGTTCGCGGCGACGTCCTCGGAGGTTTTCCCCGCCAGGGCCAGTTCCGCGTCGTGGATCGCCCCCGCGCCGTTCATCGCGACGGCGGTGAACACCCCGTCCCGGAGCGCCCGGAGGAGCAGGGGCGACAACCCCACCTTGATGAAGTGGGCGCCGATCCCCAGGAGGACGGGAGCGCCGCGTTCCCGCGCCCGCCCGATCGCGCCCGCCACCGCGCGGAAATCCCTTGCGGCGAGGTAGTCCGGCAGTCCGTCGAGGAAGGCCGCGAGCGACATTCCGCGCCGCGGCGGCGCGCCGAACCCGCGGAAAGACACCTTGCTCTTCCGGGCGTGCAAGGATGTCCTCCGCAGGCGCGAGAGATCGAGGGGGCGGCTCACCGCTTCCCGACGTCCTTGAACAGGAGCGTGTCGGTCAGGTCGCAGAGGATGTGCCCGACCGCGATGTGCGCCTCCTGGATGCGGGGCGTGCTCCGGGAGGGAATCTGCAGGGGGATGTCGGCCAGGGAGGCGGCCTTCCCGCCCTCCCCGGTCAGGGCGATCGTGATCATCCCGAGCTTCTTCGCGGCACGCAACGCCTTCAGGACGTTTCCGGAGGAGCCGCTGGTCGTGATCCCGAGGGCCACGTCCCCCTTCTTCCCGAGCGCCTTCACCTGCTTGCTGAAGACCTCGTCGAAGGCGTAGTCGTTGGCGATGCTCGTGAGGACCGAGGTGTCGGTCGTGAGGGCGATCGCGGGGAGGGGCGGCCTCTCGATCAGGAAGCGGTTCATGAACTCCGCGGCGATATGCTGGGCGTCCGCGGCGCTCCCCCCGTTGCCGAAGAGGAGAAGCTTGCGCCCCGCCTTGAACGCCTCCGCGATCGCTTCCGCCGCCGACGCGATCTCGGTGGAGATCGTCTCCGCCATCTTCAGGCGCAGTTCCGCCCCTTCCTTCAGCGACCTGGCGACCGATTCCTTCAAGGAGAGCTCCCTACGGAAAGAGTAGGAAAACGATAAACTCATTCCTTCCGCGCTGTCAAGGAAGGTGGCGGGGAGGCAAGATATTCTCTTTCCCGGAAAACCGGAGTAGCATGATTCGCATCTGAAAAGTGGGCGGAGGACGGCGTGGAAGACCGGATCGGAAATATCCTCGCCGGGTCGAGGACGGTGGCGGTCGTCGGGATTTCCGACAAGCCGGACCGGCCCAGCCACGCGGTGGCGAAATACCTGCAGGACCGGGGTTTCCGGGTGATCCCCGTGAACCCCATGATCCGCGAGGTGCTCGGGGAGAAATCGTACCGGTCGCTGTCGGAAATCCCGGGGAAGGTCGACCTGGTGGACGTCTTCCGGCGTTCCGGGGAGGTTCCCCCGATCGCGGAAGAAGCGGTGCGGATCGGAGCAAGCTTCTTCTGGATGCAGGAGGGCGTTGTAAGCGAACCGGCGCGGGAGATCCTCGATGCCGCGGGAATTCCCTGGGTCATGGACCGGTGCGTGAAGAAGGAACTCGCGAAACGCGGACGATAGAACGCAACACCATCATCACGGTGCCGACAGGCGCGGGAGGAACGGAATGGCGGGAAATATCCTCGAACTGACCAACACGAACTTCAAGACCACGGTGGAAGGGGCGACGCCCGTGCTCGTCGATTTCTGGGCCCCCTGGTGCGGCCCCTGCCGGGTCATCGCCCCGATCCTCGAGGAGGTCGCAAAGGAGTTCGAGGGGAAGGCGCGGGTGGCGAAGGTCAACGTGGACGACAGCCCGGACATCGCCTCCCAGTTCGGGGTCCGGGGGATTCCCACCTTGATCCTTTTCAAGAACGGCCAGATCCAGGGGCAGATGGTAGGCGTCAACCCGAAGTCCAGCATCGTCTCCCTCCTGCAGAAGAGCCTTTGAGCAGGGCGTTCGCCCCCCTCCTGCTTCTCGCAGCGCTTCTGCTGCCCGCCGCATGCGGACCGAAGGCGATGAAAGTCGGTTCCCGCCCGTTTCCGGCCGGAAGGCCGGTTTTCCTGGACGCATCGGGGAAGCCAATGTCCGCCCTCCCCGAGGCCCCGGAACCAATCCGTCTCGTCCTGCTGGATTTCCCGTGGTGCCCCGCCTGCCAGGACACGTGGAAGGCGCTTCAGACTGCTTCCGCACAGGTGCCGACGGGATCGGCCCGGATCTACCGTGTGCTGTTCGCTGGGGAAACCGCCCTGACGGCCACGTCCAGGCGGGAAGTCCCGCCCCTGCGCCCCCCGCCGGGCAGGGAAGCCGGGGAAACGGGAGGATTTCCGGTAACCACCCTCGCCGCGATGCCCGGACCGTTCGGGAAGGAGTTCCGGGTCAGCCAGGTGCCGGTCCTCCTCCTGCTGGCCCCGGACGGCACCGTGGCGCGGCGGTGGGTCGGCTACTCCCCCGGAATGGCCTCGGAGGTGGCCGGCGAGATCAGGAGCCGATCCCGGGCCCCTTCTCCCCTCCCCCCTGGAACGTGAAGCGAGAGCGGGAGAGGTTGGCCGTCACTCCCAGGGCGAGCATGTTCGTGAGCATCGAAGACCCGCCGTAGCTTACGAAGGGCAGCGGAATCCCCACCACCGGGAACAGTCCGCACACCATCGCCAGATTGATGACGATGTGGGTCAGGAAGTACACGGCGATCCCCCCGCATGCGAAGGAGGCGAACCGGTCCTGGGACCGGACGGTGAGGAAAAAGAGCCGGTAGACCAGCAGGACGAAGAGCGACAGGAGCAGGAGCGTCCCGAGGAAGCCCCACTCCTCCGCGAAGACGGCGAACGCGAAGTCGGTGTGCTGCTCCGGCAGGAACCGCAGCGCACCCTGGGTGCCCTGGAGGTACCCTTTCCCGAGGACCCCCCCGGAGCCGACGGCGATCTTGGACTGGATGACGTGGTACCCCGCGCCCAGCGGGTCCCGCTCGGGGTCCAGGAACGTCAGCACCCGCTGCCGCTGGTAATCCTTCATGAAGAGCCAGAGCCCCGGCACCGCGGCCGCGCCGAGCCCCGCGAACAGGGCCAGGACCCGCACCTTGACGCACGCCACCACCGTCATCCCCGCCAGGATGAAGAGGAAAACCCCGGCCGTCCCGAGATCCGGCTGCAGCGCCACGAGGAGGAAGGGCGCGAGGACCAGCCCGATGGCGGGGAAGGTGTCCGCAAGGCCGATGCCCCCGTACTGGTATTTCCCGGAGAAGTAGCGCGCCAGCACGAGGGTGATGGCAATCTTGGCGAACTCCGACGGTTGGAAATTGAAGGCCCCGATGGAGATCCACCTCTGTGCTCCTCCCCGGATTTTTCCGCCCGCGAGTACGACCACGAGGAGGACGAGGATGGCGAGGTAGAACCCGTTCGAAAGCTCCTCGATGAAACCGTCGCTGAGGAAATAGGCCGCGAAGAAGACGGCCACGCCGAGGGCGATCCAGACCAGCTGCTTCACGAAGAGGGGAGTCCCGGCGGAAGTGTAGATCCGGGTCCCGCTGTACACGTTCAGAAGCCCCACCCCGCACAGCAGGAGCGCGTTGACCAGCAGGGGCCAGTCCATGCGGGAGAGCTTCGACGGACGGCTCATGCGCCCCCCTTCGGCGGGGGCCCCGCCGGCAGGGTCCGGAAGTATTCCTGCATCACCGCCTTGACGATGGGCGCGGCGGCCGAGCCTCCGTGTCCGCCGTGCTCCACCATTGCCGCCACGCAGATCTGCGGGTCCTCGACCGGCGCGAACGCGACGAACCAGGCGTGGTCCCGGATCTGGTACGGCAGATCCTCCGACTTGATCATCTTTCCTTTCACCGAGGCGACCTGGGCGGTCCCGGTCTTCCCGGCAACCGTGACCCCCGGGAGCTTCGCCGCCCCGCCCGTTCCGTAGTCGTTCACCACCCCGGCGAGCGCCTTCCGGACGAACTCGACGTTCTGGGCATTCCACGGGACGGCGCGCATCAACTCCGGGGGCCGCCCCTCCGTCTTCCCGTCCATCCGGACCACCTTCGTCGCCACCCGGGGCCTCATCACCTGCCCGCCCGTTGCGATCGCCGCGTACCCGACGGCCATCTCGAGCGGAGTCAGGTGGACCGCCCCCTGCCCGATCCCCAGGATCACGCTTTCGTAGTCGTACCACCGGTCCTTCATCACCGTCTGCTTCCACTCCGTGTCGGGCACCAGCCCCTTGCGCTCGCCCGGGAGGTCGATCCCGGTGATCGTCCCGAGCCCGGCTTCCTTTTCCAGCTTCGCCAGGCGGTCGGGCCCGAGCCGGAGGCCGAGCGTGTAGAAGAACACATCGCACGACTGGACCACCGCGCGGTACATGTCGACGGTGCCGTGCCCCTTCTCCTTCCAGCACCGGAAAACGCGGTTCCCGAGGCGGAACGACCCGGGGCAGGAAACGGTGCGCCCCGTGTCCTGGACCTTCTCCTCGAGCGCCGCGAGGGCGAGGAACGGTTTCACCGTGGAACCCGGCGCGTAGGTGCCCTGAAGGCCCTTGTTCTGCATCGGCTTGCGCGGGTCGCTGTTCAGCGCCTGCCAGTCCGCCCGGCGGATGCCGCGGGCGAAGGCGTTCGGGTCGAACGCCGGAGCGGAGTAGAACGCGAGGACCTCTCCGGTCTTCGGCGCGAGCGCGATCACCGCCCCCGCCCGGTTCCCCATCGCCTCCTGCGCCGCCTTCTGCAGGTCCGCGTCGAGGCTGGTGTACACGGTCCCCCCGGTCCGGGACGGGACCTCCTCCACCATGCGCCGGTCCCGCCCCGCGGCGTCCACCTCCACCTTCCGTCCGCCGTTGACCCCGCGCAGGACGTTGTCCATCAGACGCTCCAGCCCGTACTTCCCGACGAGGTCCCCCATCGCCAGCAGGCCGTCTGCGGACTGCTCCATCTCCTCCGGGCTCGCCTCCCCCACGTACCCGAGCACGTGCGCGAACGCGGGGCCGAACGGGTAACTCCGCTTCGCCTCCACGGTCACGGTAAACCCGGGGAGCGACTCGCGGTTGAACTCCAGGACGGAGATCTGCTCGAACCGGAGGTCCCGCGCGACGGTGATGGCGGAGAAGGGGTTCCCTTTCCTCGCCTTGCGGATCTTTTCCAGGATCTCGTCCTCGTCGGCGTCGAACTCGACGATCTGCGACAGGAGGCGGATCTCCCCCTCCAGATCCTTCACGTCCACGGGCGTGCAGACCAGGTCGAAGGAACCCTGGGTTTCCGCGATCGCCCGACCCTTCCTGTCGAGGATCAGCCCCCGCGGGGCGCGGACGGTGCGCAGGCGCAGCCGGTTGTTCTCGGAGAGGTTCCGGTACCTGTCGAACTCCGCAACCTGGAGCAGGTAGAGCCGTCCGAGCAGGAGGGCGAACGCGCCGAAAGCGACGTAGAGGAGGATGCGGCCCCTCCGGGTGATATCCGGGTCCTGCTCCCGCTTCCGGATCCGCGGCTTCATTCCCGCACCCGCCGCCAGCGGATCGAGAGGTCCAGGAAGACCGGGACGGCGATCAGGGATGTCCAGGCGATCCGCACGGCCTCCTGCGCCCCCCAGAGGATCGAAAAGGGACGCGCGCCGGCCAGGTGGAGGAGGAGGACGATGGAGACCGACTCCGCGAGGAGGAGCGAGGCGACGGCGGTCAGAAGGTGCGGCTCGGCCCGGAGGAAGAAGCGCTGCCCGACCTCCCGGGACGCGAAGTACAGGGCCAGCGAGCCGAGGAGCATCGACCAGGGGGGCGCGGATGTCGTGAACTCGCGGAAGATCGCCGGCGGAAGCGCGCAGAGGAAGCCGGTGGCTCCCGGCACGAACAGCCCCGCGAACACGATGGCGAGGAAGGGGAAGTCGGGGAGCAGGAACCACGGAATGAAGCCGGAGAGCCACCACACGCACAGCGCGGCCCCCAGGTACGACAGGGCGAGGAGGGCCAGGAAATACCGCATCTCAGCGCCTCAATCCTTCCCCGCCCGGAACGGGATGGAGGGACGGGACAGGATCACCATCGCCTCCTCCACTTCCTGGAAGTTCACCGCGCACTGCACCTTGACCTTCTGGAACAGGCTCTCCTTCGGGCGGTCAACGCTGACCACCGTCCCGAGGAGGACCCCCTTGGGCATGCTCCCGTCGAAGCCGGAGAATACGACCCGGTCCCCGACCGCCACCTCGTGCACCGGGGAGACGTACTTCAGCCGGCAGAAATTCCCGCCGATTCCCTCCGCCACGGCCCGCACGCGGTTGCGCTCCACCATGACGTCGGCGGCGAATCGCCCGTCGGTGACGAGGAGGACCTCCGAGAGGCCGGCCATCGCCTTGTGGACCCGCCCCACCGCGCCCTGGGGCGTGACCACCGACATCCCCTCCTCCACCCCCGCCTCCGAACCCGCGCCGATGAAGACCGCCTGGAACC
>DASWBR010000301.1:0-3640 GCA_036390495.1 Candidatus Deferrimicrobiaceae bacterium
AGTTCGTTATGCGCCGCGGCGAAGGCGGGACGCGCCTGCACGACTTTCCGGAACATGGCGAGCGCCTCGTCCTGCTGGTCGAGCCGGGCGAGAGCGAGCCCTTCCGCGTACCAGATCTCGTATCCTTTCCGGTAGTCCGGCAACACCAAGGCGGCGCGACGGAGTTCCTTGATCGCCTCCTTCGGATTTCCCGAGAGGTAGAGCTCCACGCCGAGGCGATGCCGTGCCTCGATAAACCGCGGGTCCAGGTCGATCGCCTTGCGGTACTCGGAGATGGCGCGTTGCCGGTCCCCCATGCGGGAATAGAGCTTTCCGGCCTGGAAATGCTCCAGCCGCGTCCGGATCGTTTTCAGGTTGAGCTTGGCGTCGTCGTTGTTCGGGTTGATCTTGATCGCCTTGCGCATCTCGAAGATGGCGTCCTCGTAGAGGCGTTCGTAATAGTAGGCGAGGCCAAGGGTGTTGTACGCCTCGTCCAGCCGGACCCCGCCGGGCGCGGAGGCGATGGTGTTCCGCAGGAGGGCGATGGCCTGCCCGTTCCTGCCGCTCCTCACGTACAGTTTGCCCAGGCCGAGCCCCGACCGGTACAGCAGGTCGTCCCGGTTCTTCCCGCCGGTCTTTCCGGCCACGTCGGGGATCGACAGGTACAGGTCTTCGGCCTTCCCGTACGTCTCGATGTTCCGGGAGCGTAGGGACGCCAGCTGCAGGATTGCCTCGCCGTGCAACGGATTTTCCCGGATCGCGGCGGTAAAGAGCTGTTCCGCCTCCCTGTGGTTTCCCAATACGAGCTGCTCCCGCCCCTGGGCGTAGAATCGTTCGGCGTCTTCCCTGCCCCCGGACGCGGGGAGCGGGATGGACGCCAGCAGGGAGGCTGCCAGAATCACGAGCGAAGCGACCGGCCGGAACGGCATTCGGGCCCTTTGCGGAATCGGATTCACTAAATCCGGTTCACGGGATAATATACGTCAGAAACGATGAGACGGACATCCCTATATAAACTCTCGGCGCTGTTCGCTGCCGCTCTTTTCCTGGCTCCCGCAAGCGCCCCGGGGTCGGACGACGTCCTCTCCCCGTCAGGAAAGGAGGCACCCTCCGGCAGCCTGGAAGGGCAGGGGAACCGCCGGAACCCCCACCGGGACCTGGGTTGCGCGGAGTGCCACGTCAAAGTGCCCCGAAAGGGAGAAACCCCCACGAAGGAAGTCCTCGCGGGGCTGAAGTTGCCCCCGGTCGACCTGTGCCGGGGATGCCACGGCGCGGCGGAATACTCCCACCACCCGGTGGCGAAGGCGACGGATCGGGTCCTTCCGAAGGACCTGCCGTTGAGCGCTTCGGGGGAAGTGATCTGCTCCACCTGCCACGACGTGCACCAGGAGAGGCCCGCCTCGTACCTCCTCCGCGGATACGACACGGGAAGATACTTCGTCCGGATGGACATGTGCCTGGATTGCCACGGCGAAAATTTCAGCGCGATAAACCCCCACAACGCCCTCGCGGAAAGCGCGAAGTGCGGTACCTGCCACCTCGGGAAGCCGGGGGTTTCCGAAGCCGGGGGCGCCGTTCGCCTGCAGGAGAACCTCGAGCGCATCTGCGACTTCTGCCACAACGTCCGGGAAAAGGCGCACCCCGGGAACGTGGACCCGCTGCAGCGACTTCCGGAGGGGCTCCCCCGGGGGAAGAAGGGCGAGCCGATCTGCGGCACCTGCCACGACCCCCACGGGACGGCCGACACGATCCATTTTCTAAGGGAAAGGTACGCCGGAGCGATCGAGCGGGGACGGTACAACAACCCGCACGGCAAGTCGGATTACAATTCCTGCCAGGGGTGCCACCTCGGCGTCTCGTCGAGGAAGGAGGAGATGCGGAAGAACCTCCGGTACGCGGGGGACGACATGCGGATCTGCCACTCCTGCCACGGGGCGATGGACGCGTGCCACCCCGTGCTGGTCCACCTCACGGAGGGAATGAATCCCGGGAAGGGGCTGCCGCTGACCTCCGACGGGAAGATCAAGTGCCTGACGTGCCACGACCCGATGCCGGAAACCGGCAGCGGCGTGACCGTGCGGCGGAAGGAGAAGTCCGAAGCGGTCAACGCCATCTGCTACCGTTGCCACGACAAGGCGGATCTGGCCGGCAGGAACCCCCACTCCGCCATGTCGAACCGGGAAAATTGCCGGTTCTGCCACGACACCATGACGGACCCCTCAAACGAGGAGGCGGGGCGGGTCTCGTTCATCTCCAACACCCGGCTGATCTGCCTGCGGTGCCACGCGCAGGACAACCACCCCCAGGGCGTGAACCACATGGTGGCCTCGAAGCGGGAGATCCCGGAACCGTTCAAGCTCGATGGGCGGGGCCGGGTCACCTGCACCACGTGCCACAATCCGCACATCGACATCCGGGGGGAGGAGGGAAGGAATCGGCGGTTCGTGGTCGAAGGATCCGGCAGCGACATCTGCGCCCGGTGCCATCGCCGGTAGCGGCGGCTATTCGTACCGGAGCGCCTCGATGGGGTCCATCCGGGACGCTTTCCGCGCTGGGTAGAATCCGAAGAAGATCCCGACCGCCGCAGAGAAGCCGAAGGCCAGGAACACCGCCGACGGGGAGATGACGGTGGACCATCCGGCGAACCGGGAGGTCAGCAAAGCGCCGGCCGCGCCCAGGACGATCCCCGCCGTTCCGCCCGTCAGCGCCAGAAGCACCGCCTCGATCAGGAACTGGGAGAGGATGTCCCGCTCCCGCGCCCCCACGGCCATCCGGATCCCGATCTCCCGCGTCCGCTCCGTCACGGACACGAGCATGATGTTCATGATCCCGATGCCGCCCACCACCAGCGACACGGAGGCGATCCCCCCCAGCAGCAGGCTCATGATCCGCGTGGCGGATTCGGCGAGGGCGAGCATCTCGGACAGGTTCCGGACGTTGAAGTCGTCGTCCTGCCCCTGGCCGATCCGGTGGCGCTGGCGCAGCAGGGCCGCCACCTGGCGCTCCGCCTCCTTGACGCTGTCCCCGTCGACCGCCTGCACCATGATGACCCCCACGGTCCCGGCGTGCGCGCTCGCGTACAGCTTCTTCTGGAGCGTAGTGATCGGGAGAACGACGGTGTCGTCCTGATCCTGCCCCTGGGGGGACTGGCCTTTCCGGTCGAGCACCCCGACCACGGTGAAGGGGGACCGCTTGATCCGGACGATCTTCCCCACCGGGTCCTCCGGCCCGAACAGGTTCCCGGCAACGGTCTGTCCCAGGAGGACGACTTTCGAGGCTGCCTCGGTCTCCGCGGGGTTGAAGTTCCTCCCGGAGACGATCTTCCAGTCGCGCATCTCCAGGTATTCCGGCCAGACCCCCTGCACGATCGTGCTCCAGTTCTGGTTCCCGTACACCACGGGAGCGCTGGTGCGGATGGACGGGGTGGCGAAGCGGACGGAGGGGAGTTCCTTCCCGATCGCCCGCGCGTCCCCCATCGTCAGGGTGGGGACGCCCCCGAACCCCGAGCGCAACCCCCCGGAGGTTGTGCTTCCCGGCAGGACGAGGAGGAGGTTCGAGCCAACGGAGGAGATCTGGGCGGAGATCCTCTGGTTCGCCCCCTCTCCGATGGCCACCATGATGATGACCGCCCCGACGCCGATGATCATCCCGAGCATCGTCA
>DASWBR010000302.1:0-4240 GCA_036390495.1 Candidatus Deferrimicrobiaceae bacterium
GGGGCGGGTTTCCCGAGGAGGATGCCTTCCCGCGCGAACCGGCAGGGAGCCGGCTCCCGCCCCTCCTCCCCGAGCCGGACCAGCAGGGGGTCCGCCGGGACGCGGAACGGGTTCGCCCGCACCGCGAACGGCGGCTTCTCGAGGCAGGCGGCGAGATACGCCCTCGCCTCCTCTTCCCCCAGCGAACGGGCCAGCGCGTCGACGAGCGCCTTCGGGGCGGACAGCTCCGCGGGGAGCCTCCGGGGGTCCCCATCCGGCGGAAGCGCGGGGACCTTCCCCGCGCGGACGATGCCGCGCAGGACCGCGTTGACGAACCCCGCCGCGCCGCCGCCGCGCGCCGCCTTGACCGCCGCCACCGTCTCGTTCAGCGCCGCGCGCTCCGGGACGCGGGTGTAAAAGAGCTGGTACGCCCCGACGCGCAGGGCGTTGCGGACGTAGACGTCGGTCTTCGAAAGGGGTCGGGACAGGAACGGGAGGAGGGCGTAGTCGATCGCGCCGCGCCGGCGCAGGGTGCCCATCACCAGCTCGGTGAGAAGCCCGCGGTCGCGCGGGTCGGGGAACCGCCCCTCCCGCAGCGCGCGGTCGAGGACGATGTCGGCGAAAGCGTCGTCCCGGTCCACGCGGGCCAGGACCGAGATCGCCGCGTCCCTTACGATAGCCGATCCCCCTTCGCCATCCGGCGGCCCTGGGCGTACGCCCACGCGTCCATGGCCTTCCCCCCCTCGGGCTGCACGACGGTCAGCCGCACGGACCCCTCCCCGCACGCCACGGCGATCCCGGCACGGTCGACGGATACGACCTCGCCGGGCGCCCCCGGCGGCGCGCCCGCCGGCGCCAGGGCCGCGGCGATCACCTTGAGCGGCTTCCCCCCGAGTGAAGCCGTCGCCACCGGCCACGGCGTCATCCCGCGCACAAGATCCCGGATCTCCTTCGCCGGCCTCGACCAGTCGATCCGCCCGTGCTCCTTCTTCAGCATCGGCGCGTACGTCGCCTTCGCGTTGTCCTGCGGCGTCTCGGCGAGGGTGCCGGCGCGCAGCCTCGCCAGCGCCTCCACGAGCGCCTCCGCGCCCAGGACGGACAGCTTCTCGTACAGCGTCCCGGCGTTGTCCTGCTCGCCGATCGGCAGCTCCCGAACGTGCAGCATCGGCCCCGTGTCCATCCCCTCGTCCATCCGCATGATCGTGATCCCGGTCACCGTCTCCCCGCGCGCCACCGCCCAGTTGATCGGCGCCGCGCCCCGGTACCCCGGCAGCAGGGACGCATGGACGTTGATGGGGGCGATCCGGGGGATGTCCAGGATCGATTTCGGCAGGATGTGACCGTACGCCGCGACGACGATCAGGTCGGGCGACTCGGCCGCGATGCGGGCCACCGAATCCGGATGCCTCGCCTTCTCGGGCTGGTAGACGGGGATCCCGAGCCGGAGCGCCTCCTCCTTCACGGGAGGGGGGACCACGGTCTGCCCGCGGCCGGACGGGCGATCGGGGTTGCACAGGACGAGGGTGACGTTCTCCGTCGCGGCAAGCGCGGCGAGGGACGGGACGGCGAACCGGGGCGTCCCCATGAACACCGCGCGCAGGGGACCGGGGCCGGGTGCGGGGAAGATCACCTTGCGGGGGCCGCCGCGGAGGAGATCCGGTCGATGAAGAGGACGCCGTCCAGGTGGTCGATCTCGTGCTGCAGGGCGCGGGAGAGGATCCCGGCGGCCGACAGGTGCACCGGCTTCCCCTCGGGGTCGAGGCCGCGGACGACGACCGTCTCTGCGCGGCACACCTCCCCCTGGACGCCGGGGACGCTCAAACACCCTTCCTCGCCCGCCACGCTCCCCTTCCGCTCCACGATCTCCGGGTTGACGATGGCCATCGGCGGGACGGTCTCGTCCACCGGGGAGACGTCCAGCACGATGACGCGCTTCCCGACGCCCACCTGGGGGGCGGCGAGGCCGACCCCTTCCGCGGCGTACATCGTCTCGAACATGTCGCCGATGAGGGTCCGCACGCGGTCGTCCACAGCGGACACCGGGGCCGCCTTCCGCGCGAGGAACGGGTCGGGGTAGACGAGGATGTTCCTTCGCATATTACTCCTCCTTCTCCGGAGGGTAGCACCGCACCATGTTCTTTCCGCTCTCCTTCCCCCAGTAGAGCGCCCGGTCCGCGTTCTCCATCAGGGACGCCGCCGTCCACTCCTCCCCCGGGATGAGGGACGCCACGCCGAACGTCGCCGTCAGGCGCAGCGGGGAATCCGCACCGTCGAACATGCCCTCTCCCACCATCCGGTGGGCCCGCCTGGCCGCCTGCAGCGCCTGCTCCGGGCCGGTATCCACCAGAAGCCAGGCGAACTCGTCGCCCCCCAGCCGGGCGACGCCGTCGTAGCTCCGCTTCGCCTTCTTCAATATCTCCCCGAACTGCCGGATCACCCGGTCCCCCGCCGAATGTCCGCGCGCCTCGTTGACATCCTGCAAGTCGTCGATATCGCTTACGATGCAGGAGAGCGGGCGCCCGATTCGGCGCGCCATCTCCACGGTCCGCGCCAGCTCGAGGACGAAGTGCCGCCGGTTCGGCAGCCCGGTGAGGCCGTCCACCATGGCCTGGTCCCGCATCTCCCGGAACGCCTTCGACGCGCCGTGGTACAGCTCCCCGTACGCGAGCAGCGGCCGGGCCTGGTCGAGGATCTCCTCCGGCGGGAGATCGGCGGCGATGACAAGGTCTGCCCCCGCGGCGCGGAGCCGGCCGGCCCGTTGCGCGGCATTTTGCCCCCCGACCACGATGACGGGGACTCCCGGCCCGCCGTCCCGCCCCCGGAACCGCCGGAGGATCTCCTCTTCCTCCGCGGGCGCGCCGTAATCCCCGAGGAGAACCGCCGCGCATCGCTCCGGGGCAATGCGGTCCGAGAGGAGGGCGTCCCACGCGCCCGCGTACTCGACGGCGTAGCCGGCGGCGGAGAGTTCCTCCCCCACGCGCCGCAGCACGGGCCAGACAGGACGGGCAACGAGGACGGACCGGGACACGATGACCCCCGCCTTGCCAAAGGTGCGATCTTTGAATATTGTTTCCTACCAGAACGAAAAAGGGTACCCCCTATTGCGGACACCAAGTCGACCCTTGCGGTTTTTCCCGTTCCTGCTCCTTTCCCTTCTCCCCCCCGCCCCCGCGTCCGTTGCGGCCGGCACGGTGGATCACCGGGAACCGTTCTCCCGTCTCCCGGCCCAGGAGGAACTCCTCTACCTGCCGGAGAAATTCTCCGCCTGCCTTGGATGCCACCCGAGGCCGGTCGCCGAGGACGAGGATTTCAACGTGGGGACGAACTTCCGGGACACGGGGCTGGGGAAGAACCTCCACTGGATGCACGTGTTCCGCCAGCCGCAGGGGACCAACTGCTCCGCCTGCCACCGCGTCGACAAGGAGACGGGCGCCCCCGGATTCCGCCCGGAGGTCCGCCTGACGCAGTCGGAAAAAGGCGGGACGTGCACCCCCGCCTGCCACCGCCCCAAGGAGTACCGCAACGCCGGCCGGGGGAAGTAGCCCGTAACCCCTTCCCGTCCGCCTTTCCCCCGCTCAGAACCCCCGGTACCGGTCCGGTAGCCACATGACGATCTCCGGGAAGACGCACAGCAGAAGCAATCCCAGCGCCATGAGCAGCAGGAACGGCAACACCCCCCGCATGATGTCCCGGAGCGGGATGTCCGGCGCGATGCCGTTCATCACGAACAGGTTCAGCCCCATCGGCGGGGTGAGCAGGCCGATCTCCATGTTGATCGTCAGGACCGCCCCGAACCAGACGAGGTCGATGTTCAACGCCTTCAGCGCGGGGAGAATGACGGGGGTGACCATCAGGATGATCGCCACCGGCGGCAGCAGGCACCCCAGTGCCAGGAGCAGCATGTTGATCCAGAAGAGGAACTCCCACTTCCCCATCTGCAGCGACACGAGCCACGCCGCCACGCTCTGGGTGATGTGGAGGTAGCTCATCACGTAGGTGTAGAGGAACGACATGCCGATGATCAGCATGATCATGCTCGACTCGCGCGCGGTCCCCGACAGGATCACCTTGAGGTCCTTCCACCGCCAGCAGCCGTACACCACGACGACCAGGACCAGAGCCCCGAAGGCGCCGATCCCGGCGACTTCCGAGGGGGTGGCCCACCCCCCGTACAGCGCCGCCATGACCAGCAGGATCAGCAGCAGGAACGGCAGCAGCCTCGGCACCGTGGCCAACCGCTCCCGCCACGTGTACCGTTCCT
>DASWBR010000303.1:0-3246 GCA_036390495.1 Candidatus Deferrimicrobiaceae bacterium
CGAGAAGGCGCTGCGCGTCCGGTACCGCATCGACGGCGTACTCGAGGACGTCGAGTCCCCCCCCCGCCGCCTCCAGACGGCGATCATCTCCCGCATCAAGATCATGGCGCGCCTGAACATCGCCGAGAGCCGTCTTCCACAAGATGGGCGCGTGAAGCTGCGGATCGGGGGGAAGGAGATCGACTTCCGCATCTCCACCATCCCGACGCTGTACGGCGAGAGCGTCGTCATCCGCATCCTGGACCAGTCGTCGGTACCGCTGAACATGGGGACGCTGGGCTTCTTCCCCGACACCCTCTCGGTCTTCCGCCCCATGGTGTCCGCGCCGTACGGCATGGTCCTGGTGACGGGGCCCACGGGGAGCGGAAAGACCACGACCCTCTACGCCGCCCTGCAGGAGATCAAGTCGCCGGAGCGGAAGATCATCACGATCGAGGACCCCGTGGAGTACCAGATCCCGGGGGTCATCCAGATCCAGGTCAAGCCCCAGATCGGCCTGACGTTCGCCTCCGGCCTCCGCTCCATCGTCCGGCAGGACCCCGACGTGATCCTCGTCGGCGAGATCCGCGACCGGGAGACGGCGGAGATCGCCATCCACTCCGCGCTGACGGGGCACATGGTCCTCTCCACCCTGCACACCAACGACGCCGCCGGCGCCGTGACCCGCCTGCTCGAGATGGGGGTGGAGGAGTACCTCCTGCCGTCGTGCCTCATGGGCGTGCTCGCCCAGCGGCTGGTGCGCACGATCTGCGACGCCTGCTCCGCGCCGCGGGAGGTCCCCCAGGCGCTCCGCGAGGAGGTGCTCCGGGAGATCGGCTCCTTCCCGGAGGGGGACCTGCGGATCGGGCGCGGCTGCGAGGCGTGCGCCGGCACGGGGTACCGCGGCCGCTCCGGCATCTTCGAGCTGCTCCCCGTCACGGAAGCGGTGAAGGGGCTCATCCTGTCGCGGGCCGACTCCGGCGCCATCCGCGCGAAGGCGGTGGGCGAGGGGATGCGGCTGCTTCGCGAGGACGGCTGGGAGAAGGTGCGGCGGGGGATCACCACCATCGAGGAAGTCCTGCGCGTCACCCGGACGGGATAGGAAATGGCGGTCTTCGGGTACCGGGTCACCGACGGCTCCGGCAGGATCACGGAAGGCGTGATCGAGGCGCCCGGGGAGCGGGCGGCGGCGGACCGCCTTCGGGAGATGAACCTCGTCCCGATCCGCGTGTGGCCCGCCTCGGCCGGCGCGGAGCGGAAAGGGGAAGCGTTGCGCCCCGGAGGGGGGGGCCGCGCGGTCCGCAGGGACCTCCTCCCGTTCGTCCAGGGGTTCAAGACGCTCCTCTCCGCGGGGATCCCGATGGACCGCGCCCTGGAGATGATGGCGGACCTGTTCCGCGGGGGGCCGATGGGGGGGGTGGCGACCTCCCTCCTCCGGGACGTCCGGGCGGGGAGTTCCCTCTCCGACGCGATGCGCAAGGCCCCCGGGAACCCGTTCAGCCGCTTCCTCGTCCAGATGGTCCAGGCCGGCCAGGCGACCGGCCGCCTGGAGGAGGCGCTCGACCAGGCGTACCGCTTCATGGAGCGGTCGCGGGAGTTCCGGTCGAACCTGCTCGGGTCCCTCCTCTACCCCGCGATCCTGCTCGTCGCTTCCCTGCTCTCCGTCGTCCTCCTCGTGGTGTTCGTCGTCCCCCGCTTCGCCGGCGTCTTCGCGGCCTCGGGCGTCCTGCTCCCGCTCCCCACGCGCATCCTCCTGGGCCTCAGCACTTTCCTGCGGGAGAACGTGGTCTACCTGGCTGCAGGCATAGCGGCCACCTGGTGGCTGGCCCGCAGCGTCCTCTCCCGCCCGGAGGCGCGCCGGGACTGGGACCGCGGGAAGATGACCTGGCCCCTCGTCGGGGGGACGCTTTCCGCGATGGAGACGTCCCGCGTCGCGCGTTCGCTCTCCTCGCTCCTGACCGGCGGCGTGCCGATCCTCCCCGCCTTCGTGATCGCCCGGGAGGTGAGCGGGAACGCGGCGATCCGCGAGGGGATGGAGGCGGCGAGGCTCCGGATCCAGGGGGGCGCGAAGGTGGCGCAGGCCCTCGGGGAGACGACGCCGTTCCCGGCGCTGGCGCTGCAGATGATCGCCGTGGGGGAGGAGACGGGCCGCCTCGAGGCGATGCTCGAATCCGTGGCGGACAGCTACGAGGAGACGGCGCGGCGGAGCCTGAAGAATTTCCTCACCCTCCTCGAGCCGGCGGTGATCCTCGGGATGGGGCTGCTCGTGGGGTTCATCGTCCTTTCGATCTTCCTCGCCATCTTCCGCCTGAACGAGGTTCCCTTCTGATGCGCCGGCCGGCGGGCTTCACCCTGGTCGAGCTGATCGTCGTTCTGGCGATCCTCGCGGCCGTCGTGGCGCTGGCCGCCCCCTCCTTCTCCCGGACGATCGCCTCCGCGCGGCTGCGCTCCGGCGCGACGGAGGTCCGCGCCACCCTCGCCCGGGCGCGCGCCCTGGCGGTCGCCGAAGGGAGCATCCGGTCCGTCGTATTCGACCTCGACAACGGCCGGTACGGCCTCGACAACGACGCGGCGCTCCGGACCTTGCCGGACCCCGTCCGGTGGGAGGTGCTGCGCATCCTGGGAGAGCGCAAGGAGCGCGGCGGGGCCCGGGTCACCTTCTTCCCGGACGGCACCGCCGAGGAGGCCGAGGTGGCGGTCGTCCTCCCCGACGGCGGCCGGATCCGGGTGACCGTGGACCCCCTCACGGGGATCGTGGAGGCCGGCACGTGACGGCGCCTCGCCGGAAGGAAGGGGGGTTCACCCTCCTCGAGGTCATCGTGGCGATGGCCCTCTTCGCCGCGGGGATCGTCGCGCTGTTCCAGCTGTACTCCGGCGCGCTGCGCCTCTCGGCGGGGTCCCGGGACGCCGCCGCGTCGTCCATCTACGCCCGCCAGCGGATGGAGGAGGCGCTCCTGGTGCCCAACCCCGTCGAGGGGGTGGAGCGGGGGACGTTCGGGGACCGGTACCGGTGGGAGGTGGAGACGTCGGTCGCCCCCCCGGCGGAGGAGTCGCCGTACGACGAGGTGCACGTCCGCGTCACCGTGAGGTGGAAAGACGGGGCGGACGAGCGGTCCGTGGACCTCTTCGCGACGCGCTGGCACCTGCGGGAGGAGGGCACCGATGCTTAGTGCACCGTCCCGCCGGCGCGCGCGGGGCTCCCCCCGCGGATTCACGCTCCTGGAGCTGGTCGCGGCCCTCGCGATCCTCGCGCTGATCGCGGGGAGC
>DASWBR010000304.1:0-3148 GCA_036390495.1 Candidatus Deferrimicrobiaceae bacterium
TTTCTCGTTCCGCCAGTTCCGCGTCCGCGTGCACGGCGCGGTGGCGCGAATCGAGGCGGGACCCGACGAGATCCCCCGCCTGTTCGACCCGGAGGTCGCCGAGGCGATCCACGCGAGGTTCCGGGAAAACGGCTTCCTCTACGTTTCCGTGGACCTCAAGGGGTACCGGACCGGTTCGATGAACGAAGGGCTTCCGGTGTCGGCCCGGAACCTCGCGGAGGATCCGTCCGACGCTTTGTAAAAGAAAACTTATCCCCCGCCCATTCCCGGCCGACGATTCCCCCGGACCGGATCCCCGATCGAGGTAAATTAACAGCGATGCCCTGGTGGTCACCGATCGACCGTCGATTGAACCCCGCCCGCCTGGCCTATGCCTGGATCGCAGGGGCCATGCTGTGGTGTGGCTGGTTCCTCAGCCTCCTTCTTGGCGCAGGAAAGCTCGACCTGGCCGGACAGATTGTGGGCACCGATTATGCGCAATTCTACGCAGCAGGCTCCACCGTACAGAGAGGCGAAGGCGCCCGGCTGTATGATTTCGATTACCAGAAGAAACTCCAAGAGGAAATCGTCGGAATGACATTTCCTGGTCACCACGCCTTTATCACGCCGCCGTTCTTTGCATGGATCTTTGTTCCGCTGTCCCTGCTTCCTTACATCTGGAGTTTTGCGATCTGGTGCTTCCTGGGATTGATCTGCCTGTGGTTCAGCCTGCGTTGGGCAGATGCAGCGCGGCCGGGCCGCTGGTTCGGATGGGCACTGACCTGGTTCCCGGTTTTCGCCAGCATCGGGTTCGGGCAGAACAGCTTGCTCAGCCTGGGGTTATTGAGCCTCACCTATCTTCTATGGCGTAGGGAGCAACGATGGCTTGCAGGGTTGGCCTGCAGCCTGGTGCTCTACAAGCCACAACTGGCCCTGGGCGCAGGATTCCTCTGGCTGCTGGAATGGCGGCGCGACTGGAAGGCACTGGCAGGCCTGGCAGCCGGCGGAGCGTTGCTTGCCGGGTTATGCTTTGGATTTCTTCCCGAGTCCAGCAGGCTGTACCTGGAGTTGTCCCGAAAGGTATTGCCCGGCATGGCCAGACAGGAGGGATTCCCCCTCTGGCACGCCCACACCCCCCGCGCTTTCTGGCTGCTGCTGACGCCCGGGGTGCCCGCCCTGGGAGAGGCCCTCGCAACCTTGTCCACGGGCATCGGGTTCGCTGTTTTTATATTTTTCTGGCGGAAGTTCCGGTTCGAGCCGCCCCTCCTGTTCGCCGGGGCCATCTGTCTTACCATTTGGGTCACTCCGCATGCGATGATCTACGATTGGGCCATCCTTCTGATCCCGGCAGTCCTGCTGTGGGAGAATCGCCCCGCCGGCCGCGGGTTGTGGAAAGTGCTATTCACCTTGATCTGGCTGGCGACTTTCCTGAGCGGGCCGCTGACACGCGCCCAGTTGAAGTTCATGCCTTTTGCCTTGCAGGTTAGCATGCCCGCGTTGCTGTTTGCGTTCTTCACCACCTACAGGAATCTTGTGGCACCGGTCGAACCGGTCCGGACGTGAGGTTCATGGAGGGTTCCCCCGCGGGAATTCCCGCGGTATGACGGGGACATCAAGGGGCCGGCGCGCAGTCCCCGCCGTCACCCCGGATCTTCCCGATCGCGTGCGCGAGCACGGGGAGAAGGACGGCCAGGTTCTCCCGGGCGCCCCCGGGACTTCCCGGAAGATTGACGATCAGGGACTTCCCGCGGATGCCGACCATCGCTCGGGAGAGCATCGCCGTGGGGATCCGGGACTGGCTGTCCGCGCGCATCGCCTCCGCCATCCCGGGAACCTCGCGGTCCAGGACCGCCCGGGTCGCCTCGGGCGTCACGTCCCGGGGATCGACCCCCGTTCCGCCGGTCGTCACGATCAGGTCGATGCCAAGTTCGTCGCTGAAGTGGAGGAGGGCCCGCCGGATGAAGGGAACCTCGTCGGGCACGACGACCTGCTGCACGACCTCGGTGGGCAGGGAGCGAAGCATCTCCGCCACGGCGGGGCCGGAGGCGTCCGGGCGGACTCCCCGGAAGGAACGGTCGGAGACGGTGAGGACGGCGGCGCGGATCACGTGGGGGGACACCGCTCCCTGCGGCTCACCCGTCCGCCTTCGCGACGCGATCGCCGGCCGCGACCTTCCCGCCGAGGAGCACCCGGGCGAACACCCCCTCCCGGGGCATCACGCAGTCCCCCGCCTGGAAGTAGATGGCGCACCGGTCGTGGCACTCCTTCCCGATCTGGGAGATCTCCACGAGAGCCTCTCCCACGATCAGCCGGTCCCCCACCTTCAGGGCCGCGAGGTCGATCCCTTCCACGGTGACGTTCTCCGCGAAGTCCCCCGGCCCCACGTCGACCCCCTTCTCTTTCATCTTCGCGATGCTCTCCGCCGCCAGGAGACTCACCTGGCGGTGGCCGGGGCCGGCGTGGGCGTCCCGCTCCACGCCGTGGTCCGGGACGAGGGTCGCCTTCGGGACCGGCGTCTTCCGTTCCCCTTTCCGTCCGCTCACGTTGACGGCGACGACCCTGGCGTCCGCGGCGCCCATCACACCTTCAGGATGTTGGACTTGAAGATCAGTTTCTCGTGGTCGTCCCCGTCCTCGGGGTACGCCGCGTGGCCGAACCGGACGCCGATGCGCGCCTCCGGAGCCCGTCGACGGACCTCGTCCGCCTCCGCGGCGATCGCCTTCTTGATCCGGGGGATGGCGCTGACTTTCCCATCCTCGGCCTCCGGCAGGATCATCCCGAACTTCCTTTCGCTGATCCGGGCCACGATGTCGTACTCCCGCAGGGTTCCCCGGATCGCCTTCGCCACCTGCCGCATCACCTGTTCGCCCCGGGACCCGCGGCCCGGCTCCCCGGGGGCCCGGACATCCACCTCGCAGATCATGAGGACCAGGCGCCGGCGGAACCGCCTCGCCCGGCTGATCTCGTGGAGAAGGCGCTCCTGGAAATATTTCAGGGTGGGGAGGCCGGTCGCCTCGTCCTGGTTCTTCAGTCGCTCGTTCCGTTCGTAGGCGATGGCGTTGGCCACCGCCTTCTCGGAATAGCGGAGGAACTTCTCGAAGGTCGCGAGGTCTTCCGCTGTGAACGAGGAGGGGAAGAAGGTCTTGTGGGGAAACTTGTCGAAGATCGA
>DASWBR010000305.1:0-42693 GCA_036390495.1 Candidatus Deferrimicrobiaceae bacterium
GGGGGAGGCCGAAGCGCCCTACGAACTCGTCAAGACGATGCGCGCGTCCGTCCTCGTCCTGGGCCCCCTGCTGGCGCGATACGGGCGGGCACGGATCTCCCTGCCGGGAGGGTGCGCCATCGGACCCCGGCCCATCGACCAGCACCTGAAAGGTCTGGAACTCCTGGGGGCGAGGACCACCCTCTCGGAAGGGTACATCGAGGCGACGGCGGACCGCCTCCGGGGGGCTCCCGTCTACCTCGACATGAAAACCGTCACGGGGACGGAGAACCTGATGATGGCCGCGGTCCTCGCGGAGGGGACGACGGTCCTCAAGAACGCGGCGCGGGAGCCCGAGGTGTGCGACCTGGCGCGCCTACTGCGGGCCATGGGAGCGGACATCGAGGGGGAGGGGACCGACGAGATCGCGATCCGCGGCGTGCGCTCCCTTCGGGGCGCGCGGCACGAGGTGATGGCCGATCGGATCGAGGCCGCCACTCTCCTGCTCGCCGGGGCGATCACCGGCGGGGACGTGACGGCCCTGGGAGCGGACGGCGGCGCGATGGACGCAGTGCTGGAGAAGCTCCAGGAAAGCGGGGCCGATGTCGAGGTTTCCCCCGGCGCAGTGCGCGTCCGGCGGGCCGGGACGATCCGGTCGGTGAACGTGAAGACGGCGCCGTACCCCGGATTCCCGACGGACGTGCAGGCCCAGTTCATGGCGTACATGTGCCTGGGGGACGGCTTCAGCATCGTGTCGGAGACGATCTTCGAGAACCGGTTCATGCACGTGGCGGAACTGCGGAGGATGGGGGCCCGGATCGACGTCTCGGGGAACACCGCCGCCGTCAAGGGGGTCCAGGGACTGTCCGGGGCCCCGCTGATGGCGACGGACCTGCGGGCCTCGGCGTCCCTCGTGCTGGCGGGGCTGACCGCCTCCGGGACCACCGAGGTGCTCCGGATCTACCACCTCGACCGCGGCTACGAGTCGCTGGAGAACAGGTTGTCCTCCCTGGGCGCGGACATCGCCCGGGTGAGGGAATAGGAGGTCCCGGGGATGCGGTGGTACCGATCGGGAACGGCGGGCTTCCGCGAAGCGCTGGCGCGTGCGGAAAACCGGGGGGCGACGGACTCCGCGAAGGTCGCCGGCGTGGTGGCCGAGGTGATCGCGCGGGTCCGGGAGGAGGGCGACGCGGCGGTCGCGGAATACACCCGCCGCTTCGACCGGTTCGACCCGGGGGAAAAGGGGTTCGCGGTCCGGCCGAAGGAAATCGACGCCGCGTGGCGGAGGGTGCCCGCCCCGCTCCGGGCGTCCCTCGCGAAGGCGGCGGAGCGGATCGAGTCGTTTCACCGGAACCAGCTGGACGACGGCTTCACGGCTTCCCTCCCCGGCGCCGCCCTGGCCCAGCGGGTTCTTCCCGTTTCCCGGGCGGGCGTCTACGTCCCCGGGGGGAAGGCCGCGTACCCGTCCACCCTGCTGATGAACGCCCTGCCGGCGAGGGTCGCGGGGGTCCCCGAGGTGTTGGCCGCGTGTTCCGCTCCCGGCGGAACCGTGCCGGACGTGGTGCTGGCGGCGGCGCGGATCGCCGGCGTGTCGGCGGTGTACCGGGTCGGGGGGGCGCAGGCGATCGCCGCGCTGGCCTTCGGGACCCGTTCCATCCCCCGGGTGGAGGTGATCGCCGGGCCCGGGAACGCCTACGTGACAGAGGCGAAACGCCAGGTCTTCGGCGCCGTCGGGATCGACATGCTGGCGGGTCCGAGCGAGCTGGTGGTGCTGGCGGACCGTTCGGCGGTCGCGGCGTACGTCGCCGCGGACCTCCTCTCCCAGGCGGAGCACGACGAAGACGCGTACGTGGCCCTGGTGACCGACTCGGAGGAACTGTCCCGCGGAGTGGAGCGGGAGCTCGCACGGCAGGCCCGCCTCCTGCCACGGAAGGGGATTCTGGCGGCTTCCCTCTCCCGCGCGGACGGCTTCCTCGTCCGGAGCCGGAAGGAAGGGATCGCAGCGGTGAACCGGCTGGCGCCGGAGCACCTGAGCATCGCCACCGCCGATCCGTGGAGAACCCTGGACGGAATCCGCAACGCGGGAACGGCGTTCCTCGGACCCTACAGCCCCGTGGCGGTGGGGGACTACCTCGCGGGGATCAACCACACCCTTCCCACGGGCGGGGCGGCGCGTTTTTCCTCCCCCCTGGGAGTGGCCAATTTCCTCAAGAAAACCAACGTGGTATCATATGAGTTTTCCGCGCTCCGGTCCGACGCCCCGCACGTGGTCCGGCTCGCGCGGAAGGAGGGCCTCGTCGCGCATGCGCAGGCGGTCCTGCAACGCACCCGGGGGAAGGGGAGGCGGTGATGGTGAGGGAAGGGCAGGTCGAGCGGACCACGAAGGAGACGGGCATCAAGCTCTCCCTGCGTCTCGAGGGGGAGGGATCCGCGAAGATCGGGACCGGGGTCCCGTTCCTCGACCACATGCTCACCCTCTTCTCGCGACACGGACTGTTCGACGTCACGGTGGCCGCGAAGGGGGACATCGACGTCGATTTCCACCACCTGGTGGAGGACGTGGGGATCTGCCTTGGCGAGGCGTTCCGGCGTGCCCTCGGGGACATGAAGGGGATCCGGCGCTACGGACACGCGGTCGTGCCGATGATCGAGGCGCTGGCTGCGGTGACGGTGGACGTTTCGGCCCGCCCGCACCTCGTCTACAACTCCCCCCTGGGGAACGAGAAGGTGGGGACGTTCGACGTGGAGCTCGTGGAGGAGTTCCTGCGAGCCTTCTCGCAGGCATCCGGGACGTGCGTCCACGTGAACGTGTCCTACGGCTCCAACGCGCACCACACCGTGGAGGCCGTGTTCAAGGCCCTCGGGCGGGCGATGTCGGAAGCGGTGCGGCTGGACCCCCGCGTCAAGGGCGTCCCCTCCACGAAGGGGGTGCTCGGATGAGGAGTCGTCTCCCGTGACCCGGAAGGACGCCATCGGCGTCGTGGATTACGGGATGGGGAACCTGCGATCCGTGAGCAAGGCGCTGGAGTCGCTGGGATACCCGACTTCGGTTAGCGGGGACGCCCGCGCCCTGTCGTCGTGCCGGGGGGTCGTGTTCCCCGGCGTCGGTGCATTCCGGGACTGCATGGGGAACGTGGCGCGGCAGGGGCTGCTCCCGTTCCTCAGGGAATACCTCGCCTCCAATCGGCCGTTTCTCGGGATCTGCGTGGGGATGCAGCTCCTCTTCGCGGAGAGCGAGGAGTTCGGTCGGCACGAGGGGATCGGGTTCTTCCCCGGGAAGGTGGTGCGTTTCCCCGGGGACATGCCGGCCCCCGGCGGCGGGGTGCTGAAAGTGCCGCACATGGGGTGGAACGCGGTGGAGGTCCTCTCGGACCATCCCGTCCTGCAGGGGATCCCCTCGGGCACGTACTTCTACTTCGTCCACTCCTACTACGCGGTCCCCGGGGAGCCCGGGATCGCCGCCTGCCGCGCCGAGTACGGCCTGCCGTTCACCGCCGCGGTGGGGAAGGGAAACCGGCTCGCTGTCCAGTTCCACCCCGAGAAGAGCCAGTCGGCAGGATTGCGGCTGCTCGGGAATTTCGGCCGCCTGTGCGCCGCGGCGGCGTGAGGGGACGCAGGCCATGGCGTTCCAGGTGATCCCGGCGATCGACATCCAGGGGGGAAAGGCGGTCCGCCTGCGCCAGGGGCGCGCGGAGGACGCCACGGTCTTCTCGGACTCCCCCCTCGACGTGGCGCGCCGCTTCGCCGCCGCCGGGGCCACGTGGCTCCACGTGGTGGACCTCGACGGGGCGTTCCTGGGGAAACCCGTCAGCGCCGACATCATCTGCCGGATCGCCTCCGCCGCCGGGGTGCCGGTGCAGGTCGGAGGCGGGGTGCGGAACTTCGAGACCGCGTCCCGCTACTTCGCCGCCGGGGTTTCCCGCGTGATCCTCGGAACGTCGATCGTCCGGGACCCGGAAGAGGTGACCCGGATCACCCGGGCGTACCCCGGGAAGGTGGCCGCCGGGATCGACGCCCGCGACGGTCGCGTCGCGATCCGGGGGTGGGTGGAGGTGACCGGCGTGATGGCCGTGGACCTCGCCCGGCAGATCGGGGAGGCCGGGGTCTCCTGCTTCATCTACACCGACATCGCGCGGGACGGGATGATGGTGGGCCCCAATTTCGACGCCATCCGGGATTTCGCCCGGGGGGTGTCCACCCCGGTGGTGGCTTCCGGAGGGGTGACGACCCTGGACGATCTCCGCCGGCTCAAGGCGATGGAGGGGGAGGGGGTGGCCGGGGCGATCATCGGACGCGCCCTGTACGACGGGTCCATCGACCTGGCCGAAGCCCTGAAGGTGGAGCGGGAGTAGTCAAGTGCCTCAATTCATCCATACGGTCGCATTCGAGCGCCGCTGCATCCGCTCCTGCTGCGTTGCGTTCCCTGCGGCGTACTGTAAAGTACGCCTCGGTCACGCGCCTTGCCGGCGCGGCGCATCGACGCTCTCGGTGCAGACCGTATGGATGAACTGAGGCACTCGGGATGCTCGCAAAGCGCATCATCCCGTGCCTGGACGTGAAGGACGGCCGGGTCGTGAAGGGGGTCCGGTTCGTCGACCTCCGGGACGCGGGGGACCCGGTGGAGATCGCGAGGCGGTACGACCGGGAGGAGGCGGACGAACTCGTCTTCCTCGACATCACGGCGTCCCACGAGAAGCGGGACATCCTGATCGAGGTGGTGCGGAGGACGGCGGAACAGGTCTTCATGCCACTGACCGTCGGCGGCGGCGTGCGCACGATCGGGGATATCCGGGCGCTCCTGCTGGCGGGAGCGGACAAGGTGTCGATCAACACCGCGGCGGTGGCCGACCCCGACTTCGTCCGAAGGGCGGCGGAGCGGTTCGGCAGCCAGTGCACCGTAGTGGCGATCGACGCCCGGTCGGTCCCCGGGGATTCGGGGCGCTGGGAGGTGTACACCCACGGCGGGCGCCGTCCCGCAGGGCTGGACGCCGTGGCGTGGGCCCGCAGGATGGAGGAGTGCGGTTCCGGGGAAATCCTGCTGACGAGCATGGACCGCGACGGGACGCGGAACGGGTACGACATCGCCCTGACCCGGGCGATCGCGGACGCGGTGCGGATCCCGGTGATCGCGTCCGGGGGAGTGGGCACCCTCGGGCACCTGCTGGAGGGGCTGACGGCGGGCGGCGCGGACGCGGTGCTGGCGGCCTCGATCTTCCACTACGGGGAGCACACCGTGGGGGAGGCGAAGGAGTACCTGCGGCGACACGGCGTTCCGGTCCGGCCCGCTGCGGGCTGAAAGCTTAGGGGGACACTCCTCGGTTTGTTTCCCCCCTGGGACGAAGGGGAAGAGTGTCCCCCGCCAACGACGGGAGGCGAAGTGACCGCAGACGACCTGATCGGGTTGGTCAAGTTCGACGAGCGGGGCCTGGTCCCCGTGGTGACGCAGGACGCGGTGGACAACGTGGTCCTCATGGTGGCGTGGGCGAACGGGGAGGCGATCCGGAACACATTCGCCTCGGGCCACGCCACCTACTGGAGCCGATCGCGGAAGTCCCTCTGGGTGAAGGGGGAAACCTCGGGCCACTTTCAGGACGTCCAGGAGGTCCTGTACGACTGCGACGCGGACACGCTGCTGTACCGCGTCCGGCAGCGGGGTCCCGCCTGCCATACGGGGGAGCGGACCTGTTTCTATCGAAGCGCATACCGGCGAGGAGGGGAGACCGCATGAGCGAGGAGTGCATTTTCTGCAGGATCGCACGGAAAGAGATGCCGACGCAGCCCATCTACGAGGACCACGACCTGATCGCCTTCGCCGACATCCACCCGGTGGCACCGGTGCACGTGCTCATCGTTCCCAAGGAGCACATGGTCAACCTCAACGAGGCCGGGAAGAACGACGTACCCGTCCTGGGCAAGGCGCTCCGCCTGGCGGCGAAGATCGCCGACGAGAAGGGGGTCGCCGAGTCGGGGTACCGGGTCGTGGTGAACAACGGGGAGCAGGGGGGGCAGGTCGTGCCGCACCTCCACCTCCACCTGATCGGCGGAAGGGCGCTCGACCCCAAAATGGGCTGACCGGGAGGGGGCTTGAAGCACAACCGGTATTTCGACGGCAGGGTCCAGTCCCTGGGATTCTCGGATGCCGGGGGAGCCGCCACGGTCGGCGTCATCGACCCCGGGGAGTACGCCTTCGGGACCTCCCAGGAGGAGCGGATGACCGTCGTGGCGGGGGTTCTCTGGTACCGGATCCCCGGAAAGCCGTGGCTGTCGGCTGCCGAGGGGGAGGGGTTCACCGTTCCCGCGGGGGTCACGTTCGAGGTGAAGGCGGAAGGACCGGTGGCATACCTCTGCAGGTACCGGTGAGCGGGAGCCGTGCCTGTTTTTCTTGACGGAATCAGAAAAAAGCGTAATATATAGTAATTTTCGGCTTCTATTCGGCACAGGAAGGGGTGATTCATCGATGCCGGGCGTCCGGGTGAAGGAAGAGGAGCCCTTCGAGAGCGTACTGAAGCGATTCAAGAAGCAGTGCGAGAAGGCCGGGATCCTGTCGGAGATCCGCAAGCGGGAGCATTACGAGAAACCCAGCGTCAAGAGGAAGAAGAAGACGCTGGCCGCCAGGAAACGGGCCTTGAAGAAAATGAAGAAGATGAGCCGGTAGCGTTGGGTCTGAAGGAACAGCTGCAGGTGGACATGCGGAAGGCGGCCAAGGAGCGGGACTCCTTGGCCCTTTCTGCTTTGCGGATGGCCGTGGCGGCGATCCAGAACCGGGAGATCGACGCGGTCACCCGGAAGGAGATGCCGTCCGGGGGCGTCCTGCCCGACGAGGCGATCTTCAAGCTGATCGTCACGATGGTCAAGCAGCGGCGCGAGGCCATCGAACTCTACGTCAAGGGGAACCGCCCGGAACTGGCGGCGAAGGAGGAGGGGGAGATCGCCGTCCTGGAGAGGTACCTCCCGAAGGCCCTTTCCGCGGCGGAGGTCGAGGCGCTCGTCCGCGAGGCGATCGCGGAGACAGGGGCCAAAGCCGCGTCCGACATGGGCCGCGTCATGAAGGCCCTCATGCCGAAGGTGGCGGGCAGGGCCGACGGGAAGGCGGTCAACGAGGCGGTCCGGCGGCTCCTGGCGGGGTAGCGGGGAACGAACGGGGATCCGTCCCGGCGACGGTGTCGCGCGGGATTTTTTTCTTTCCCCCCCGGGGCGGCCGGCGGGACGGCGGCACGGGGCGCACGGGATGCTTCAGGGAGGCCCTTGGGAGGACGCATCTCCGAGAGCACGATCCGGGAGGTACGGGACCGGACGGACATCGTCGAGGTGGTCTCCGAGACGGTGCCCCTGACCCGCGCCGGCGCGAATTTCCGCGGGCTGTGCCCGTTCCACAGGGAAAAGACCCCGTCCTTCTTCGTGCACCCCACCCGCCAGGCGTTCAAGTGCTTCGGTTGCGGGGAGGGAGGCTCGGTTTTCCACTTCCTCATGAAGGCCCGGAACCTCTCTTTCGCCGAGGCGGTCGAGGAGCTCGCCGAGCGGTACGGGGTTTCGGTGCAGTACGAGGGGGGCAGGGGCGGGGACCGGCCGAAGGAGGACCTGTACCGGATCCTCCGCGTGGCGGCGGAGACGTACCGCGGCCTTCTCCGCTCTCCCGCCGGGAAGGCGGGACGCGAGTTCCTCCGGCGACGCGGGGTGACCCCCGGGGCGGAGCAGGAGTTCGCCCTCGGCTGGGGCGGGCAGGGAAACGACCTCCTTGCCGCGCTGGAAAAGGAAAGGGTGGACCTTGCCCGGGCGGAAGCGGCGGGGCTGCTGTTCCCGGCCGAAAAAGGGCGCCGGGAGCGGTTCCGGGGCCGGGTGATCTTCCCGATCGCGGACGCCCGGGGCCGGATCTGCGGCTTCGGGGGACGGGCGGTGGACGATGCCGTGCCGAAGTACATCAACTCTCCCGAGTCCGAACTGTACCGGAAGAGTTCGCTGCTGTACGGACTCCACCAGGCCCTCCCCGCCATTCGGAACGAGGGGCGGGTGGTGGTGGTCGAAGGGTACATGGACCTGATCGGCCTGTGGCAGAAGGGGGTCCGGGGGGTCGTGGCGACCTGCGGGACCTCCCTCACCGAGAGCCACGCGAGGACGCTGAAGCGGTTGTCGGAGAACGTCATCCTATTCTATGACGGCGACGTGGCCGGAAAGATGGCCGCCGTGCGGGGGGGGGGGCCATTGTACGCTTCCGGCGTCAGCCCGAAAGTCCTCTTCCCGCCCAGGGGGATGGACCCGGACGACTGGGCGAAGGCGTCCCCGCCGGAGGAGATCTCCCGTCGCATCGCGGCCGCCGTTCCCCTGATGGAATCCATCGAGCGGGGGGCCGCGAGGAAATACGACCTCGGCACAATCCAGGGAAAACTCTCCTACGTCCGGCTGATGGAGAAATACCTGCGCTGGATCGCGGACCCGGCGGAACGCGAGCTCTACGTCCAGCGGGTGGCCCAGTCCGCGGGGCTCCCGGTGGAGACGATCCACCGGCAGCTGGGCGAGCCGAAGGCCCCCGGGCCGCCCGTCCCGTCCCCTCCCCGGGAGAGGGAGGGTCTACCGGAGGAGAGCCTCCTGCTGCAGCTCCTGGTGGCGGCCCCCGACCTGGCTGCCGTCGCGCGGCAGGATGGAGTCGAACAGCTGCTGACGGAGCCGGACGCGAGGGAGGCCGTGGCGTACCTCTGCGCGCGGGCGGGGGGCCTGGGAGCGGCGGACCCGGACGCCCTGCTCGGCGAAGGGCTCCCGGATGGGGCGCGGAAGCGGCTCTCCGCGGGGGTCGTGCTCGCCGACGTGTCCCCCGAGGAGGCGCGCAGGCGGTACCCGGAGATGCTCCTGTCCCTGCGGACCGCGAAGGCCCGCCGGGAGGTCGAGGAGCTGCAGGGGAAGGTGAAGGAGGCGTCGGGGGAGGCGGCGGAGGAACTGTTCGCCCGCGTCCTGGCGGCGAAGAAGGAGCTCGAGCGGCTGTTGTGGTCGCGCAGATCCCGCTGACGAGGTGAGGGGAAGATGGCGAGGCGGAAGCACCCGGAAGGCATCGAGGGGCTGGTGGAGAAGGGGCGTGCGCAGGGGTACGTCACCTACGACGAGATCAACAGCGCCCTCCCCCCCGACATTCTCACGGGGGACCAGATCGACGACGTCATGGAGATCTTCGGGGAGAACGCCATCGAGGTGGTGGACGACTTCCAGAAGGTCCCCGTGCCCGGAGCGAACCTGCTGATCGGGGAGGAGGAGGCCGAGGAGGAAGAGGCGTCCGTCGAGGAGGAGCCCGCCGTCGAGGAGGAGGAGGAGTTCGACTACCCGGGCGGGATCAAGGGGAACGACCCGGTCCGGCTCTACCTGAAGGAAATGGGCGCCATCCCGCTGCTGAACCGGGAGGGGGAAGTGAACCTCGCGAAGCGGATCGAGGACGGGGAGCGCGAGATCGTCTCCTCCGTGAAAGGGTGCTCCATCGCCCTCGACGAGCTGTTCAAGGTGGGGGAGAAGCTCAAGGCGGGGGAACTTCAGGTACGGGACGTGATCAAGGACCTCGACGAGGACTCCACGGACGAGGAGGAGAAGGCCGCCCTGGAGAAGGTGCTCCGGAGCGTCCAGCGCGTGCGGAAGACGTACCAGTCCGCGCAGGAGGCCGAGCAGCGCCTCCGCCGCGGCGGAATCCGGGAGAAGGAGCGCGCCGCGCTGAAGAACCGGCTTGCCGTCCTGAACGAGCGCGTCGTGGAGTCGATCCAGGAAATCCACCTGAAGGAACGCCAGATCGAGATCATCGGCGACAAGATCCGACGGTACGCGGATCTGGTGGTGGCCGCGGAGGCGCGCATCCGGGAGTGCTCCGACCGGATGAGGCTTCCCGAAAAGGATCTCGTCCGCCTGTTCCGGGAGATCCATTCCCGGAAGGACGGCCTGGCGAAGGCCGCCTCGAAATACCACATCAAGAAGGAGAGGCTCCTCGGGATGGAGGAGACCGTCCGGGAGGCCCGGGGCACCATCCGGAAGGTGGAGCGCGAGTCCGGTCTGTCCTCCGCGGAGATCCAGGAGACGGTTGCGGCCATCGAGCGGGGGGAGCGGAAGGTCCGGGAGGCGAAGCGGGAGCTCGTCGAGGCGAACCTCCGGCTGGTGGTCTCCATCGCCAAGAAGTACACCAACCGGGGGTTGCAGTTCCTGGACCTGATCCAGGAGGGGAACATCGGCCTGATGAAGGCGGTGGACAAGTTCGAGTACCGCCGGGGGTACAAGTTCTCCACCTACGCCACGTGGTGGATCCGCCAGGCGATCACGCGGGCCATCGCCGACCAGGCGCGCACGATCCGGATCCCCGTCCACATGATCGAGACGATCAACAAGCTGATCCGCACCTCCCGCTACCTGGTGCAGGAACTCGGGCGGGAGCCCACCCCCGAGGAGATCGCCGAGCGGATGGACATCCCGCTGGAAAAGGTTCGCAAGGTTCTCAAGATCGCGAAGGAGCCGATCTCCCTCGAGACGCCGATCGGGGAGGAGGAGGACAGCCACCTCGGGGACTTCATCGAGGACAAGAACACCGCCTCCCCCGTGGACTCGGTGATCAACATCGACCTTGCGGAGCAGGTGGACAAGGTGCTCGGGAGCCTGACCCCCCGGGAGGAGAGGGTCCTGCGGATGCGCTTCGGCATCGGGGAGAAGTCGGACCACACCCTCGAGGAGGTGGGGCAGGACTTCGAGGTGACGCGGGAGCGGATCCGGCAGATCGAGGCGAAGGCGCTCCGGAAGCTGCGGCACCCCAGCCGGAGCAAGCGGCTGCGGACGTTCCTGGAGTAGGAGCAGGGAAACCGCCGGCCGCGGTTGACACCTGTTCGGGCGGAGAGGATAATAGCAGGATTCGATGGAGTTTTTCGGCGGGGCCCATAGCTCAGTTGGTCAGAGCCACCGGCTCATAACCGGTCGGTCCCTGGTTCGAGGCCAGGTGGGCCCACCAGCGAAGACGTTGCCATGCAACCGAACATAGCCGTTACGGAAGCGACGGGCGGGAAAAATGCACCGGGGATCGGTGCATTTTTATTTGGCGGAGCGGCAGGGGAGTGAGCCGCGCCGGCCCCGTCACCGTGAGGGACGTCTGGTGTGCGCTGGACGACCATTTTCCTTTCGCGCACCGGGCCGACTGGGACAACGTCGGCATCCTGGTCGGGGACCCCGGAGCCCCCGTCCGGTCGGTCCTGGTCGCGCTGGACGCGACCCCCGCGGTCCTCTCCGCCCTCCGCCGTCGCCCCGCGGATCTGCTGGTCACGCACCACCCGGTGGTCTTCCGGCCCCTCCCGGCCATCCGCCCGGATCGCCCGGAGGCCGCCGCCGCGTATGCGCTGCTGCGCGCGGGCGTTGCGGCCATATCCGCCCACACGAACGCCGACGTCGCGCCGCGGGGGGTATCGCACGCGATGGCGCGCCGCCTGGGGCTCCGGGGAATCCGCCCGCTGATCCCGGGGGAGCCTTCCTCCGATGCCTGCAAGGTGGTGGTCTTCGTCCCCGGCTCCCACGCGGACGCGGTCCTCGCCGCCGCCGCGGGGGCGGGAGCCGCCCGGATCGGCGACTACCAGCGGTGCTCGTTCCGGTCCGAAGGGACGGGGACGTTCCTCCCCCGGGAGGGCGCGGACCCGTACCTCGGGGCGGCCGGGCGGGAGGAGCGGGTCCCGGAAGTCCGGCTGGAGACTGTTGCGGCGGGGAGCCTCCTGCCCGCGGTGCTGCGCGCGGTGCGGGCGGCCCACCCGTACGAGGAACCCGCGATCGACGTGGTCCCCCTGCGCGGCGCCGCGCTCGGCGGCGGCGTCGGGGCGGTGGGCGACCTTCCGGGGCCGGAACCGCTCGCCGGCGCGCTGGAACGGGTGCGGCGGGCGTTGCGCCCGTCCTGGATACGGGTCGCGGGACCCCGCCGGAAGACGGTCCGCCGGGTGGCGATCGTGGGCGGAAGCGGGGCGGAGTTCGCCGGGGCCGCCCGCGAGGCGGGGGCGGACCTGTACGTCACGGGGGACGTGAAGTACCACCAGGCCCTTGAGGCGGAAGCCGCGGGAATGCCCGTGGCCGACATCGGCCACGGTTCGGGGGAGCGCTGGATCCTGCCGGAGTTCCGACGGATTCTCCGGGCGAGGTTCCCGGGCGCGCTGGGAGTACGCGTCTTGATGGAAGAAGAGCCCCTGCGGGCGGTTCCGGCGGGGCGGACACGGGGAGGGACACGATCTTGATGGAGCAGGTGAGGATCCTGATCGATCTCCAGGAGGTCATGAGCCAGACACGCCGGCTCGAGGACGAGAAGCGGAAGATCCCGCTCGAGGTGGCGGATCTCAAGAGCCTCTTCGAGGAGCGGGAGGCGAGGTACCTTGCGACGGAGCAGGAATTCGAGGCGCTCCGCAACCAGCGACGGGAGAAGGAGCGGGAGATCGAGGAGGAGCGCGACAAGGTCGAGCGGGCCAAGGCCAAGCTCATGTCGATCAAGACGAACAAGGAATATTACGCCATGCTCAAGGAGATCGAGGGGACGCGCCGGACCACCGCCGCGCGGGAGGAGGAACTCCTCGCGCTGCTGTCCCGGTACGAGGAGACGGAGAAGCGCCTCGCGGAGCAGAAGGCGGAACTCGACGAGGTCACCGGGAAGTATCGGGAGAGGATGGTCGAGGTGGAAGCGCGGATGGGGTCCTTCGACGGGGACATCGGGAAGTACCTTGCGCGCAAGAGGCAGGTTTCCTCGGCGCTGGAGCCCGGCCTGGTGCGGCGGTTCGAGATGATCTTCGAGCGGCGGGGCGGCATCGCCATCGTGCCGGCCCGGAACTACTCCTGCACGGGGTGCCACATGCACATCTCTCCGCAGCTGTTCAACCTGCTGCAGCGGGAGGACCGGGTCCACACCTGTCCCAACTGCAACCGGATCCTCTATTACGAGCCCGCGGAGAACGAGGCCGCGGGCGGGTGAGCGACCGGGGCGTCACCGTGCGGGTCGACGGCGCGAGCCGGGGGAACCCGGGGCCCGCCGGCATCGGGGCGGTTGTCGAGTTCGCCGACGGCCGTCCGGCCCGGGAGCTGTCCGCCTACATCGGCGAGGCGACGAACAACGTGGCGGAGTACCGGGCCCTCCTGATGGCCCTCGAGGAGGCGGGGCGTCACGGGGCGCAAAGCATCACCGTGTACTCCGACTCGGAGCTCCTTGTGCGGCAACTGAACGGGGAGTACCGGGTGAAGGCGGCGCACCTGCGGCCCCTCCACCTCGAGGCCCGGCGCCGGTTGCGCGCCTTTCCGGCGGTCCGTATACTGCATGTAGTGCGCGAGGAAAACCGGAGGGCGGACCTCCTGGCGAACCTCGCGATCGACCAGTACGCGAAGAAATAAGGCGTTCCGAGGAGGCCAGGCGGCCGCCGGTCCCCCGAGCGGGGACGGGAGGAAAGTCCGGGCTCCGCAGGGCAGGGTGCCGGGTAACGCCCGGTGGGGGCGACCCCGAGGACAGTGCCACAGAAAACACACCGCCTCCCGCCTCGGCGGGCGGCAAGGGTGAAATGGTGAGGTAAGAGCTCACCGCGCGGCGGGCGACCGCCGTGGCACGGCAAACCCCACCCGGAGCAAGACCGAATAGGAGGGCGATCCCGGGGGTGGCGACACCCCCGGGAGAAGGGCGGCCCGCCCGGGGCCCTCGGGTCAAGGTCGCTCAAGGCGCGCGGCGACTCGCGCCGTAGAGAAATGGCCGCCCCGCGGCGCCTCCGGCGCCGCGCACAGAACCCGGCTTACGGCCTCCTCGGAACCCTGTTCCCCTCCACCAATCCCGCCGGCACCGGCAAACGACGTTTCCGCGGAATCCCCTCCGCGCGTTTTTCCCCGCATAACCTCCCAAATTTCCTTGACACGCTCCGGTGCCCCGATAAAATACAGCACAAGTGGGTAATAGTGGGGAAAGGTGGGTTAACGGGTTGTCATGATCTTCCGGGGACGCTTCGAATACGCCATCGACCCCAAAGGTCGCGTCAACATCCCCGCCCCTTTCCGCGAACGCCTCCAGGAGTCCGGCCAGGAGTCGTTCGTCCTCACCAACTTCTCGGGATGCCTCTACGCGTTCCCCGCGGACGACTGGGCTCGCATCGAGGAGAGGCTGTCCCAGGTTCCCAGCACGGACCGGAGGAAGAACGCCTTTGTCCGGTTCTTCGTGGGGGGAGCCGTGGAAGCCATCCCTGACAAGCAGGGTCGAATCCTGATCCCCCCCTCCCTGAGGTCTTACGCCGGGCTGGAGAAGGACGTCGTCATACAGGGGATGCCCAACCGCTTCGAGATCTGGTCCCACGCCCGGTGGCAACAGGAGATCGGGCGGTTCGAGAAGGAAGTGCTGGAAGACGCGGAGCTGGCGCGGGAGATCAGCGAACTCGGGATCTGACCGTTGGCCCCGGGGCACATCCCCGTTCTTTTACAAGAGACGCTCACGCTGCTCGCTCCTTCGCCCGGCGAGGTCTTTCTGGACGGGACGACGGGCGCCGGAGGCCATGCGGCCGAGCTCGCGCGAAGGGTCGGCCCGGACGGACTCCTGGTCTGCGCCGACGCCGATCCGGCGATGCTCGCGGTCGCCGCGGAGGGGCTCTCGCGGTTCCCCTGGGTCCGGCTGGTCCACGCGGACTTTTCGGATCTCGAAAGACTGGGGGAGGCCGCGGGGGGGAGGCCGTTCGACGGGGCCCTCCTGGATCTCGGGATCTCCTCCCTTCAGCTGGACGATCCCGGAAGAGGTTTCACGTTCCGCGAGGAGGGGCCCCTGGACATGCGGCGGGACCCGGGTTCCGGCGGGCCGACGGCGGGGGAGATCCTCCTGCACACGAGGGAGAAGGATCTGGCCGACCTCTTTTACCGCTTCGGGGAGGAACGGTTCTCCCGGCGGATCGCCCGGGAGGTGGCGGAACGGCGGCGGAAGGCGCCGCTCGGGACCACCTCGGAGCTCGCGGCGCTGGTGGCCGCGGCGATCCCCCGAAGGGCGTGGCCCCGGAACATCCACCCGGCCACGCGCGTGTTCCAGGCGCTGCGGATCGCCGTGAACCGGGAGGTCGATTCGCTGGCCGCGTTCCTCGAGGCGATCCCCGCGCACCTCTCCCCCGGGGCACGCGTGGCGGTGATCAGTTTCCACTCCCTGGAGGACCGCCTCGTGAAGGAGGCGTTCCGGAAGCGGCCCGGGGAGGAGGGTGGAAGGGCGGCGCTGGTGGCACTCACCCGCAAGCCGGTGATCCCGTCGGAGCGGGAAGTGCGGGAGAACCCCAGGGCGCGCAGCGCGAAACTCCGCGTCGCGCGCTGTCCCGAGGAGGAGGATCCCCTGTGACGAGAATGACGGTGGGAAACGGAGTGTACATCATCACGGAAATCCGGCGGGAGCCGCCGGCGATCCCGGTGGTCCCGCGCCGGGGCCGGCTGGCCGCGCTGGCCGCCGTCCTGCTCGGCATCGGGCTGTGCAACGTGTGGCTCTCCGGACAGTACATCCGGACCGGATACCGGGTCTCCTCCGCGCTGGAGGAGAAACGCACCCTCCAGAAGCAGCAGGAGCTCCTCCGCACGGAAATCCTCACCCTCAAGAGCCCCGCACGGATCAACGCCATCGCGCGCGCGCAGCTCGGGATGGTCCCCGCCCAGATGGACCGGGTGATCCGTTGAGATGAACCCCCGCGCGCGCATCATCCTCGGCGTCCTCCTGTCCCTCTACGCCCTGGTCGTCCTGCGCGCGTTCCACATCCAGGTGCTGGGGGTGAAGGGGATCCGGGAGCGCGGGGAGAAGCAGTACGCCACGACCATCCCCCTGATTCCGAAGCGCGGCGTGATCCTCGACCGGACGGGAAGCGAGCTGGCCGTGAGCGTCGCCACGAAATCGCTGTTCGTCCAGCCCGGCAAGCTGAAATCCCCCGAACTGGCCGCCGACCTGCTCGCCCCGCGCGTCTCCCGCCCGGCGGCGGAGCTGCGCAAGCTGTTCGCCGCCGAGAAGGGGTTCGTCTGGGTGCGTCGGCAGATGCCCTCCACCTCGGCGGACGAGGCGGTCCGGGAGGTGAAGGAGGCGCTGGCGGCGAGGGACCCGGACCTTCGCGGGAAGGCCTCCGCCGTCGACGGCATCGGAACCGTCGAGGAGCCCAAGCGGTTCTACCCGAACCGGGAGCTGGCCTCCTCCCTCGTCGGATTCACGAACCTCGACAGCGAGGGGATGGAGGGGATCGAGCTGTCCCTGAACAAGTACCTCCGCGGGGAGCGGGCGTGCCTCTCGTGCGAGCGGGACGCCCGCGGCCGGCTCATCGTTCCCGCGAGTTCTCCCGTAGACGTCAACCCGAAGGGACATTCCGTCACCCTCACCATCGATCGGAACGTACAGCACGTGGCGGAGAGCGAGCTGCAGGCGGCGGTCGAGCGGCATCGCGCCAAGGGCGGCATGGCGCTGGTCCTCCGGCCCGGGACGGGGGAGATCCTCGCGATGGCCACGGCCCCCTCCTTCAATCCGAACGCTCCTGCCGGCGCTCCCCCGGAGACGCGGAAGAACCGGTCGGTGACGGACAGCTTCGAGCCGGGCTCCACCTTCAAGGTGTTCACCCTTGCATCGGCCCTCGAGATGGGCGCGGTGGGCACGGGGGAGAAGTTCTTCTGCGAGAACGGTGCGTACCGCTACGCGGGGAAGGTGCTCCACGACACCCACCGGTACGGGTGGCTCACGGTGCCGGACGTGATCAAATATTCGAGCAACATCGGGATCACCAAGATCAACGAGCGGATGGACCCCGGCCGGTTCCACGAGATGATCCGCGCCTTCGGCTTCGGGACGCGCACGGGAATCGAGCTCCAGGGGGAGGTGGGGGGACTGGCGCCGTCCCGGAGCGCGTTCGACAGCCGGATTCGCCGCGCCACCATATCCTTCGGCCAGGGAATCTCCGTGACCCCCCTCCAGCTGGCCACCGCGATGTCCGCCGTCGTCAACGGCGGGAAGGTGATGAAGCCGTACGTGGTCCGGGAGGTGATGGATCCCGAGGGGAAGACGGTGTTCCGCGGGGAGCCCACGGAGCTCCGGAGGGTCCTCTCCCCGAAGACCTCGGCGACGATGCGGGAAATCCTCGGGAAGGTGGTGCAGGAGGACGGGACCGGAACGCAGGCGCGCATCAAGGGATTCCTCGTGGGGGGAAAGACCGGCACGGCGCAGAAGGTCGAGGTCGGGACGGGGAAATACTCCCCCACCAAGCGGGTCGCCTCCTTCATCGGCTTCCTCCCCCTGCAGAACCCCGAGCTGTTGATCCTCGTGGTGATCGACGAACCCCGGGGGCAGGTGTACGGCGGCGTGGTGGCGGCCCCCGCGTTCAACCAGATCGCCGTCAAGACGGCATATTACCTCGGCATCCCGCCGACGGAGGCCCTGGCTGCCGCCCCCTTGCGGGCGCAGCCCCCCTCTCCCGGCGGCGTGAGGTCCACGCAGGTGTCCACGTCCCGCCCGGAGAGCCCCGTGGTCATGCCCGATCTCGCGGGCCTCTCCATGGGGCGCGTGGTCGATGTCATGGGACGGTACTCGGTGAGGCTTTCCCTCCAGGGGAGCGGGGTGGCGCGCGCGCAGACACCCCTCCCCGGCGCGTTCCTGGTCCCCGGGACGGAAGTGGCGGTGACGTTCGCGGCGGAACCCCCGGTGGTCGCCGCCGCGGGCAAGGGGAAACGGTGAGGCTTTCGGGGGTTCTTTCCACGGCGGCCCCCGGGGCCGCCGGCTCCGCGGGAGACATCGAAATCGGTGGCATCGCGGTGGATTCCCGGGACGTGCGGCCGGGAGACCTGTTCGTGGCGCTCCGCGGGACGAGGGCGGACGGCCACGACTTCCTCCTCTCCGCGGCGCGCGCGGGCGCGGCAGCGGCGCTCGTGGAACGGGAGCCCACCTCGTTGCCGATCCCCGTGGTCCGGGTTTCCTCGACGGCGGCGGCGCTGCCGATGGTCGCGGTGGCGTTCCACGGCGACCCCTCGGCCTGCCTCCGCGTGACCGGCGTCACGGGCACGAACGGGAAGACCACCTTCACGTACCTCCTGGAGGGGATCCTCTCCGCGGCCGGCCGCACCCCCGCGGTGGCGGGCACGATCGAATACCGGGTGGCGGGGAGGCGCATCCGGAAGGGATTGACGACCCCGTTCCCCCACGAACTCCAGCGCGTGATGGCGGAGGCGCTTGCCGCGGGCGCGACGGATTTCGTCATGGAGGTCTCCTCGCACAGCGCCGCCCAGGGCCGGATCGAGGGGGTGCGGTTCGACGTGGGAGTCTTCACCAACCTCAGCCGGGATCACCTCGACTTCCACGGGGACATGGAGTCGTATTTCGCGGCAAAGGCCCGCTTCTTCCGAGAGTACCTGCCCGCGGGGGGGAAACGCATCCGCGCGGCGCTGAACGGCGACGACGCGCACGGGGAACGCCTCGCGCAGGAATTCCCTTCCGCCACGACCTTCGGTTTCTCCCGCGCGTGGGACGTCCACCCGGTGGAGATGGAAATGGCGTGGGACGGGACCCGGATGCTCCTCGCCACGCCGTCGGGCCCCCTCGCCCTCCGGTCGCGCCTGATCGGGGCGCACAACGTGTCCAACATCCTGGCGGCCGTCTCCGCGGCTCTCCTCCTCGACATTTCCCCGGGGGCGGTCGCCGCGGGGATCGGGGCCGTCGGGGTGATTCCGGGCCGGCTGGAGCCGATCGAGAATTCCCGGGGGCTCCATGTGTTCGTCGACTACGCCCACACCCCGGACGGAATGGACCGTGTGCTGACCACCCTGCGGGGGCTGTCGGACGGCCGGCTGATCACCGTGTTCGGGTGCGGGGGGAACCGGGACCGCGGGAAACGCCCGGAGATGGGGCGGGTCGCGGCGCTCCGGTCCGAGGTGGTGGTGGTGACGTCCGACAACCCGCGGAACGAGGATCCGGAGGCGATCCTGGCGGAAATCGTGCCCGGGCTCTCCTCGGAGGGTTTCGTGGAGGCGCGGGGTCCGGTGCCGTGGCGCGAGGGGTTCTTCCTGGTGCAGTCCGACAGAAAAGCGGCGATCGCCGCCGCCCTCTCCCTCGCGGAGCCGGGAGACACCGTGGCGATCGTCGGGAAAGGACACGAAGATGTCCAGATCATCGGGGACCGGCGCCTGCCGTTCGACGACCGGCAGACGGTCCGGGACGTGCTTGGCGCAGGGCGGTAGGATGACGCTCCCGGAGGTCATCGGGGCGATCCACCCGCTCCGGGAGGCCGGGGATATCCCGTCCCGGGAGCCGATCGGGTCCGTCGTCACCGACAGCCGCGAGGCGGGGCCTGGAAGCGTGTTCGTGGCCCTGCCGGGGGAGCGGGCCGACGGCGCGGACTTCGTCGGCGAAGTGTTCGGGAAGGGCGCCATCGCCGCGATCGTGTCCGAGGCCGGGGCCCGGAAGGTCCCCGGGGCGGTGGCGCGCACCCGCCCCGTCTTCGTCGTGCGGGACCCGGTGGAGGCGCTGGGGGACCTGGCCCGCGCCCACCGCCTGCGGCATCGCGGCATTCCCCTCGTGGGGATCACCGGCAGTTCGGGGAAGACGACCACCAAGGAGATGCTGTACTGCCTCCTCTCCGCCTCGCGCCGCGTGCTGCGCAACCCCGGGAACCGGAACAACCTCATCGGCATGCCCCTGTCGCTCCTCACCCTCTCCGGGGAGCACGACGTGGCGATCATGGAGATGGGGACCAACGCCCCCGGGGAGATCGCGCGGCTGGCCGGGATCGCTTCCCCCGACGTCGCGGTGATAACGAACATCGCCCCGGCGCACCTCGAGGGGCTCGGCACGATGGAAGGGGTGGCGCGCGAGAAGGGGGATCTCTTCCGGGCCCTCCCCGACGCGGGCGTCGCCGTGGTGAACGCCACCGACCTCCGCGTGGTCCGGGAAGCGGGGAGGTGCCGGGCCGAGAAGGTGTATTACGGCGTGGCGATGAACGAATTTTCCGGGCGGATCCTCTCGATGGGCGACGAAGGGATGCGGATCGCCGTGCGCACCCCCGCGGGCGAATTCACATCCGCGCTCGCCGTCACGGGGGAGCACCACCTGCTGAACGCCATCGCCGCCACGGCGGTCGCGTTCACGCTGGGCCTGCGCCCGCACGACCTGGAGGAGGGTCTTGCCGGCTTTTCCTCCGTCCCGGGCCGGTTCCACGCCCGGCCCCTCCGGGGCGGCGGACTGCTCCTCGACGACAGCTACAACGCGAACCCGGCCTCCACCGAGGCCGCGCTGCGGAGCCTGTCGGCCCTCTCCCGCGGCCGGCGGACGGTGGTGATCTTCGGGGACATGCTGGAACTGGGGCAGAGCGCCCCGGCCTCCCATTTCCGCATCGGTCACCTGATGGCCGCGTTGAAGGTCTCCCGGTTCCTCGCTTTCGGCCGGGGAGCGGCGCAGGCGGCCCGGGGAGCGCTCGACGGGGGGATGGATCCCGCGGCCGTGCTGCACACCGACGACAAGGGAAGGCTGCGGGAGGCGGTCCGGGAACTCCTCTCGGAGGGGGACGTGGTGCTGGTCAAGGGGTCGCGGGGGATGCGGCTGGACGAGGTGGCGGCGGACATCGCGGAGGACTGGGCGTAACCGGATGCTCTACCACCTCCTATACCCGCTCCACGAGAGCTTCTCGTTCTTCAACGTCTTCCGGTACATCACGTTCCGCACGATCTACGCCGCCATCTCGGCGCTCCTCATCTGCTTCCTCGTCGGTCCGTGGATGATCCGGCTGCTCGGGAAGCGGCAGATCGGACAGATGGTCCGCCGGGACGGGCCCGAGAGCCACCTCGCCAAGGAGGGGACCCCCACGATGGGGGGGATCCTCATCGTCCTGGCCGCGGTCGTTCCCACGCTGCTGTGGGCCAACCTCGAGAACGGCTACATCTGGATCGCCGTGTTCGTGACGCTGGGATTCGGCGCCATCGGCTTCGTGGACGACTACAAGAAAGTCATCCGGAAGGACTCGAAGGGATTAAGCCCCCGGCGGAAGCTCGCCGCCCAGTTCGCCCTCGCGGCGGCCGCGGCGGCGCTCATCTACGTGGACGTCGGCATCAAGGACACGGTGAACGTCCCCTTCTTCAAGAACGTGCGGCCGAGCCTGGGAATCCTCTATGTCCCGTTCATCGTCCTGGTGATCGTGGGGGCCTCCAACGCGGTGAACCTCACCGACGGGCTGGACGGGCTGGCGATCGGCCCTTCCATCATCGCCGCGGGGACGTACATGTTCTTCGCCTACCTCGCGGGACACGTCAAGATCGCGAACTACCTCCAGATCCAGTACGTGCCGGGCGTGGGCGAGCTCACGATCTTCTGCGGCGCCCTCGCGGGGGCCGGGCTGGGGTTCCTCTGGTTCAACGCGTACCCGGCCCAGGTGTTCATGGGGGACACCGGTTCCCTCTCCCTGGGGGGGGCCCTGGGCGTGGTGTCGGTGATGGTGAAGCAGGAGATCGTCCTCGCCCTGGTGGGAGGGATCTTCGTCGTGGAGGCTCTCTCGGTGATCTTCCAGGTGACCTCCTACAAGACGCGGAGGAAGCGGATCTTCCGCATGGCGCCGATCCACCACCATTTCGAGCTCCAGGGATGGGCGGAGCCCAAGATCATCGTCCGGTTCTGGATCATCTCCATCATCCTCGCGCTGCTGGCGCTCAGCACCCTGAAGATCCGGTGAGCATGGACACCCTCTCGGGAAAGCGCGTGGCGGTGGCGGGGGCGGGGCGCTCCGGCCTGCTCTCCGCGCGCCTTCTCCTTCTGGAAGGGGCGCGGGTCACCCTGTGGGACGACCGGCCGCGGGCCGCGGTCGAGGCGTCGCCGGGGGAGCCGGTTCCCGCAGGGGCCGATTTCCGGGAAGGGATGCCGGGCGAGGCCGACGTCCCGCGGATCGACCTGGTCGTCCTGTCGCCTGGCGTGCCGGGCGCGAGGCTTCCGCTCGCGGCGCTCCGCGCCGCGGGAGTGCCCCTGTGGGGGGAGCTGGAACTCGCGTACCGGCGGTTCGACGGAAGGGTGGCGGCGATCACCGGGACCAACGGGAAATCCACGGTGACCACCCTCGTGGGGCGGATGGCCGCGCGGGCGTTCCCGAGGGTCTTCGTCGGGGGAAACCTGGGGACGCCGTTCGTCGCGGCTGCCGGCGTCCCCTTCGACTGGGGGGTGGTGGAGGTCAGCAGCTTCCAGCTCGAATCGGTGGAGGCGTTCCGGCCGGCGGTCGCGGCCCTCCTGAACATCACCGAGGACCACAGCGACCGGTATGCGGGTTTTGCCGATTACGCCGCGGCGAAGATGGCGATCTTCCGGAACCAGGGCCCCAGGGACGTCGCGGTGGTCAACGCGGACGACCCCGAGGTGGCTTCCCGCACCGCCGGCATCCGCGCGCGGCTCGTTCCGTTCTCCTCCTCGCGCCGTCTCCCCCGGGGAGCGTTCCTCGAGGGGCAGGACATGGTCCTCCTCGTGGAGGCCGGCCCGGAGAGGTACCCCCGGGACGTCCTCCGGATCCGGGGGCTGCAGAACGCGCAGAACGCCCTCGCCGCGATCGCCGTGGCGCGGGCGATGGGGGTGGCCCGGGAACACGTCCTCGCGGAACTCGCGGAATTCCCCGGGCTGCCGCACCGCGTGGAGTTCGTCGGGTCGGTCCGCGGCGTGACGTACGTGAACGACTCGAAGGGGACCAACGTGGGTGCGGTCCTCGCGGCGCTGGAGGGATTCCCGGAGCCGGTGGTGCTGATCGCGGGGGGAAAGGACAAGGGAGTGGATTTCCGTCCCCTCCGGGAGCCCCTCGCCCGGAAGGCGCGGGCCGTGGTCCTCCTCGGCGAGGCGAGGGAACGGATGGCCCGGGAACTGGCGGGCGCGGCGCCCATCGCGGTCGCCGGCTCGCTGCCGGAGGCGGTCCGGGAGGCCGCGGCGGCCGCCCGCGAGGGCGACGTCGTCGTCTTCTCCCCGGCCTGCTCGAGCTTCGACATGTTCCGAAACTTCGAGGAGCGCGGGGAGGCGTTCCGTGAGGCGGTGAGGAGGCTGGCCGGATGAAGATCGGGAAACGCCACGAGAACATGATCCTTGCGCTGTGCGCCCTGTTCCTGACGGTGCTGGGGCTGCTCATGATCTACAGCGCGACGAACGTCATGGCGGGGTCGTCGGCCCGGTACGGGTACGACCCCGCGTACTTCTTCAAACGGCAGATCCTTTTCCTGTTCGTGGGCGTGTCGCTGGCGGTGGGGCTCTCCCGGGTCGACCACGACTTCTACCGGAGGAGGATCGCGCTCCTTCTCGGGGGCACCTTCCTCCTGCTCCTCCTGGTGTTCGTGCCGGGAGTGCGGCACACGGCGAACGGCGCCTCCCGGTGGATCAACCTGCGGCTCTTCACCTTCCAGCCCTCCGAGCTGGCGAAGTTCGTCCTCCTCATCTACGCGGCCTGGGCCATCGACCGGAAGGGGGAGAACCCCCGGGAGGGGCACCGGGCGTTCCTCCCCATGCTCGCGGTGATGGGGCTCTTCGTCGCCGTGATCATCAAGGAGCCCGATTTCGGGATGGCGGTGGTGATCCTCCTGTCCTTCCTGGCCATCGTCTTCATCGCCGGGTTCCCCTGGAAGCTCCTGGCGGTCCTTGCGGCCGGGGGAATCGCGGGCGCGGCGGCCCTGATCGCGGCGAAGCCTTACCGGGTGGCGCGCCTGCAGGCGTTCATCGACCCGTACTCGCAGGCCCAGTCCGCGGGGTACCAGGTGGTGCAATCGCTGATCGCCTTCTCCAACGGGGGGCTCCTCGGGACGGGGGTGGGCGGCGGGCGCCAGAAACTCTTCTACCTCCCGGAGATGCACACGGACTACATCATCTCGGTGATCGGCGAAGAGCTGGGGTTCGCAGGCGTCGTCCTGGTGGGAGCGCTGTTCGTCACCATGGTGTGGGTCGGATACCGGGTCGCCCGCCGCGCGCGGGACCCGTTCGGGAAGTATCTCGCAACGGGCGTTTCCTCCGTCATCGGCATCCAGGCGCTGATGAACATGATGATCGGGCTGAAGATGCTCCCGCCGAAAGGGATGGTGCTCCCGTTCCTGAGCTACGGCGGGAGTTCCCTGATCCTCCACCTGGCGGCGATCGGTGTTCTGATGAACGTATCCCTGAAGGGGGCGGATGGCCTTGTCGACGCGGATGATCGTCGCCGGGGGAGGGACCGGCGGGCACGTCTTTCCGGGGATTGCGCTTGCTGAGGCGTTCCTCTCCCTCTGCCCCGGAGGCGCCGTCTCGTTCGTCGGCACCGAGGAGGGGCTGGAGGCCCGGGCCGTGCCGGCCCGGGGGCTGCCGATCGACTTCGTCCCCTCCGGACAGGTCCGCGGCCGCGGCGTGCGGGCCGTTCCGGGAGCCGCCCGGATGGCCCTCGGAATGTTCGAGGCGGTGGCGGTCGTGAGGCGGCGTCGCCCGGACCTCGTCTTCGGAGTGGGCGGGTACGCTTCCGTTCCGGTCGCCGTGGCGGCGCGGTTGCTGCGCGTTCCCCTGTTCCTGCAGGAGCAGAACAGCGTACCGGGGCGGTCGAACCGGCTCCTCGCCCGGGGGGCCGTCCGGGTGTTCACGGGTTTCTCCGGGGCGATCCGCTTCTTCCCGCCGGGCAGGGCGGAGGCGACCGGGAACCCGGTCCGGGAGGAGATCGTCGCCGCCGCGGACGCGCTGCACGGGTCGTTCCCGCCCGACCGGCCGTTCACGGTGCTGGCCCTCGGCGGGTCGCAGGGGGCCCGGGCGATCAACGCGCGGGTCCTCGGGATGGCCCGGCGTGCGAAGCGGGAAGGAAGGGCGGTGCGTTTCCTCCTGCAGACGGGAGGGAAGGAGTACGACGCGGTGGCCGGGACGGTCGGGACGGAGGCTCTGCCCGTGGAGGCGTTCCCCTTCACGGAACGGATCGGGGAGATGTTTCCGCGGTGCCACGTCGTCCTGATGCGCGCGGGAGCGCTCTCCATCGCGGAGGCTGCGCTCTTCGGCCGGCCGTGCGTCCTGGTCCCGTACCCGTACGCCGCGGACGGCCACCAGGCCCGCAACGCCGAGGAGTTCTGCGACGCGGGGGCGGGGAAGTGGATGCCGGAAGGGGAGGCCACCGAGGAGGCGGTCTGGGACGCCCTGTGGGCGCTGGGGGGGGATCCGGAGGCGCGGGAGGGGGCGGGAAGGGCGGCGCTCTCCTTTGCCCGGCCGCATGCGGCGGTCGACACGGTCCGCAAGGCGCTCCGGCTGGCGGGGAGGGCGTGAAATGTACCGGAAGGGGCTCCCCATCCACTTCGTCGGGATCGGCGGGATCGGAATGAGCGGCATCGCGGAACTCCTGCTGAACCTCGGGTACCGGGTGTCGGGCTCCGACCTGCGCCGGTCCGACACGACCGACCGCCTCGAGCGGATGGGGGCCGCGGTCTACCTGTCGCACGCGCCGGGGAACGTCCCGGTGGACGGTCACGTCGTCGTGGTCTCCTCCGCGGTTCGCCCCGACAACCCGGAGGTTCTCGAGGCGCACCGCCGGAAAATACCCGTGATCCCCCGCGCGGAGATGCTCGCGGAGCTCATGCGGATGAAGTACGGCATCGCCATCGCGGGGACCCACGGCAAGACCACGACGACGTCCATGGTGGCGACGGTGCTCGCCGCCGCGGGGTGGGACCCGACGGCGGTGGTGGGGGGGAAGCTGAACAGCCTCGGCTCCAACGCGAAGCTCGGACAGGGCGACTTCCTCGTGGCGGAGGCGGACGAGAGCGACGGCTCGTTCCTGAAGCTCTCCCCGACGGTGGCCGTGGTGACGAACATCGACCCGGAGCACCTGGACTTCTACTCCGGGATCGGGCAGATCAAGGAGACCTTCCTCCACTTCATCAACAAGGTTCCCTTCTACGGGTTCGCGGTGCTGTGCATCGACCACCCCAATGTCCAGGAACTCCTCCCCTCCGTGGAGAAGACCGTGGTGAGCTACGGCTTCTCCCGCCACGCGGATTACCGGGCGGACCGCGTGGCCGCGTCCGGAATGGAGAGCGGTTTCGAGGTGCACGCCCGGGGGGAACGCCTCGGGGAGGTTCTCCTGCGCGCGCCGGGGCGCCACAACGTGAGCAACGCCCTCGCGGCCGTCGCGGTGGCGTCGGAGCTGGGAATCCCCTTCGGGAAGATCCGGGAGGGGCTGGCCGACTATCGCGGGGTTGTCCGTCGGTTCCAGGTGAAAGGGGATGCGGGGGGGGTCACGGTGGTGGACGACTACGGTCACCACCCCGCGGAGGTCCGGGCGACCCTCGCGGCGGCGCGGGAGGTGTGGCCCGGGCGCCGGATCGTCGTCGGCTTCCAGCCGCACCGGTTCACCCGGACCCAGGCGCTGTTCCGGGATTTCCAGTCGGCTTTCCACGACGCGGACGTGCTGCTGGTGTTCGACGTCTATTCCGCCGGGGAGGAGCCGATCGAGGGGGCCACGGGGGAACGGCTGTGCGAGGGCGTCCGGGGCCACGGGCACAGGGAGGCCCACTACGCGGGCAAGGCCGGGGAGGCGCGGGAGGCGGTCCTGTCCCGGCTCCGCCCCGGGGATGTCTTCATCACGATGGGGGCCGGGGATGTCTGGAAGCTGGGAGAAAGCCTCCTCCCGCGGTAGCGGGAGCGGAGGCCGGGGGGCGACGGCGGGAATGCGCAGCATCGAGGTCTCCTTCCACGTGAAGATGCGCGACTACACGACGATCGGCATCGGAGGCGCGGCGGACCGCGTGGTGTTCCCCCGGTCCCCCGCCGAGGTCCGGGAGCTCCTCGGCGCCGAGCTCCGCGCGGGCCGGCGGGTGCACTTCCTCGGCGCGGGGAGCAACCTGCTGGTCTCGGACGGCGGAGTGGGCGGCACCGTCCTCTGCACCAAGAAACACCTCTCCAAGGTGGTGTTCCTCCCCGACCGGTCGGTGGTGGCGGAGGCGGGCGTGATGCTCCCCCGCCTCGCGGTCCTTTGCGCCCTCTCCGGGCTTTCCGGGATGGAGCCCCTCTCCGGGATCCCGGGCACGGTCGGGGGGGCGCTGACGATGAACGCCGGCGCCTTCGGCCGGAGCGCCGGCGAACTGGTGGAGTGGGTGGAGGTGGCCGGGGAGTCCGGGGAGATCCACCGCGTCGAGGCGCGCGCCATCCGGTTCGGCTACCGGGAGGCTTCGTTCCCCGTCCAGGGCGTCATCGTCCGGGCAGGGTTCCGCTTCGCCGCGGGAACGCGGGAGGCCGTGTTCGGGGAGATGCGCCAACTGAACGAAAGGCGGCGGGCGAGCCAGCCCTGGGGGGAGAAGACCTTCGGGTCCGCGTTCCGGAACCCTCCGGGGGGGGAGAGCGCCGGCCGGCTGCTGGAGCGGGCGGGGATGAAGGGCCGTTGCGAGGGGGACGCCTGCTTCTCTCCGATGCACGCCAACTTCCTGGTGAACCGGGGTCGGGCCACGGCGGCCGATGTCCGGCGGCTGATGGCCCGGGGACGGGATGCGGTGAAGGCGTCGGCCGGCGTCCTCCTCGTCCCCGAGGTGAAGATGTGGGGGGAATTCGATGTCTGATCGCGTGCGGTTCCACGGCAGCACGGTGGGGGTTTTCTACGGCGGGGTCTCGGCGGAACGGGAAGTGTCCCTCCGCACGGGGGCGGCGGCCTCGGCGGCCCTTCGCCGGAAGGGATACGCCGTCCGGGATATCGACATCCGCGAGGACTGGCTGGGCGCTGTGCGCGGTGCGGGGGTGGACGTGGCGTTCCTGGCCCTGCACGGGCGATACGGGGAGGACGGCTGCATCCAGGCGGCGTGCGAGCTCGCCCGCCTCCCCTACACCGGCTCCGGCGTGGCGGCCTCCGCCATCGCCATGAGCAAGCTCTTCGGGAAGCGGATGGCCGCGTCGGAGGGGGTGCCGTGCGCTCCGGACGCGGTCTACGAGGGCCCCTTCCTCGAGGGCGCGAAGCCGCCGGCTTTCGGGTTCCCCCTGGTGGTCAAGCCGGACCGGGAGGGGTCCACCGTGGGGATCACGATCGTCCGGGAACCGGCCCGGTGGGAGGCGGCCCTTGCCGAGGCCGCCCGGCACGACGCCCGGGTGCTCGTCGAAGGGTACGTGCCGGGGCGCGAGATCACCGTCGGGATCGTCAACGGGCGGATCCTCCCGGCCATCGAGATCGTCCCGAAGTCCGGGTTCTACGACTACCACTCGAAGTACACCGCGGGGCAGACCGAGTACGTGATCCCCGTGCCGATGGACCGCGACATCCTCCTGCGCGCCGCGGAGTACACCCGGCGGGCGTCGCACGCGATGGGGCTGCGGGGGGCCGCGCGGCTCGACTACCGCGTCGACCCCGCGGGGAACGTCTTCTTCCTGGAGGCGAACACCATTCCCGGCATGACGGAGACGAGCCTGCTGCCCAAGGCGGCGAAGTTCGACGGGCTTCCCTTCGACGACCTGGTCGAGGAGATCCTCTCCGACGCGGGGTTGTCCAAGTAGATGCTCGAGTACAAGGCATACCACCGGACGGACGGCGGGAGGCGCGGGCGCAAGGGCCGGTCCGTCCGGAAGCGGGAGAAGGGGAAGAAGGGAGGGAACGGGGGAATGCCGCCGCGGGCCCGGCTGCACCTCGCGGGGTGGATCGCCGCCGCGCTGGTGGCCGCGGTCCTCGTCGGGGTCGCCGGGGCGTCCGCCCGGTCCTGGCTCACACGCTCCCCTCTCTTCTCGGTGCGGAGCATCGATCTCAACCCGTGCGCCCACGTGACCCAGGAAGAGGTGTGGGCGATCGTCCGGGGCGGCGGGCGCGGGAGCATCTGGTCCGTACCGACCCGGGAGGTGGCGCGGCGGCTGTCGGACCACCCGTGGGTGCGGTCCGCCTCCGTCCGCAAGGCGTTCCCCGACCGCCTCGTGGTGCGGATCGACGAGCGCCGGCCCGTGGCGATGGTGAACCTGGACGCGCTGTATTACGTGGACGCGGAGGGGAGCCCCTTCAAGCGCCTTACGGCGTACGACGCGAAGGAGTACCCGATCCTCACCGGCTTTTCCCGGGAAGACCTTCTCGCGAGGGACGCCGTGACGCTGCGGAACTTCCGGAAGTCCCTGGAGCTGTTGCGGATGGCCGAGGCAGGTCCTCTCCGGCAGAACCTCTCCGAGGTCCACTTCGACGCGCAGGACGGGTATACCCTGGTGACCCGGGATTCGGGGCTCCAGCTCAAGGTGGGCGCGACGGATTTCCGGGAGGCGATGCGGCGGATCGAGGAGGCCATGCCCCGCCTGTCGGGTCTCGGAGCCTCCGCGGGGATCGTCGATCTGAAGACCAGCGGCCGAATCTTCGTGAGGTAGGGGGAGGCAATGAACACGGCGCAGGACCAGGTGATCGCGGGGCTGGACGTCGGCTCGTGCAACGTGACGACGGTTCTCGGGAGGAAGACCCCGGACGGCGTGGAGATCCTCGGCATGGGGGAGTGCCCCACCGAGGGGATGCGGAAAGGGGCCGTGGTGAACGTGGACGCCACCGTGAAGTCGATCCGGCAGAGCGTCACCGAGGCGGAGCGGATGACGGGGCTGACCGTCGAGTCGGTGTACGTGGGCATCTCCGGCCCCCTCATCAAGTCGTTCAACAGCCACGCGGCGATCTCCGTGAAGAACGAGCGCGAGGTCACCGACGGCGACTTCTCGAGGGTCCTGGAGATCGCCCGGACCGTGGAACTTCCCAACGATCGGGAGATCCTGCACGTCCTGACGCAGGAGTTCATCGTCGACGACATGGCGGGGATCAAGGACCCCCGCGGGATGACCGGTATCCGCCTCGACGCGCGGGTCCACGTGGTCACGAACGACGTCCCCGGGGCGCGCAACCTGCAGCGGTGCGTCGAGAAGGCGGATCTCGAGGTGGAGTCGTTCGTCCTCTCCCCCCTGGCGTCCGCCGACGCGGTGCTCACCCCGGAGGAGCGCGAGGTGGGCGTGGCGCTGATGGACTTCGGCGGCGGGACCGTGGAGATGGTGATCTTCTTCGACGGCGCGCTGCGGCACACCTACGTGCTTCCCCTCGGGGGGACCAACATCACCTCCGACGTCGCGATCGGCCTGAAGCTGCCGTACGCCGACGCGGAGACCCTGAAGATCGCCTCGGGGTGCGCCATGATCCAGAAGGTGCGGCGGGACGAGCTGGTGGAACTGCCCGGGGTGGGGGGCCGCCTCCCGCGGCCGATCCGCCGGCAGTATCTGAGCGAGATCGTCGAGCCGCGGGCGGAGGAGATCTTCTCCCTCGTGCGGAAGGAGATCCTGCGCTCCGGGTACGAGGACAGCCTGGGGGCGGGCGTGGTGCTCACCGGCGGCGGATCGATGCTGGACGGCCTCACCGAACTCGGCGAGCGGGTGTTCCGCTTCCCGGTCCGGCGGGGAAGCCCGATCGGCATCGGCGGCCTGGTGGAGGTCGTCAACAGCCCTTCCTGCGCCACCGCGGTGGGGCTCGTCCTCTACGGCGCCCGCGCGGCGGAGAACGTGGTGACGCGCCACGACGAGACGGAGGAGGGGGGGTTCCTGGGCAGGGTCAGGCGATATCTGTCGGAGTTCTTCTGATACGGGAAACGGGGGAAAGGAGGAGGCGCGAATGTCCGGTACGGAGAGGAGAACGAGGATGTTCACGATCGTCGAGGAGAACCGCTGCCACGCCGTCATCAAGGTGTTCGGGGTGGGTGGTGGCGGCGGCAACGCCATCAACACCATGATCGAGGAGGGACTGCAGGGCGTGGAGTTCATCGCCGCCAACACCGACTCGCAGGCCCTCTCCCGGAACCTCGCACCGCTGAAGCTCCAGCTGGGCGCCCGGCTCACGAAGGGCCTGGGCGCCGGAGCCAACCCGGATATCGGGCGGCAGGCGGCGGTCGAAGACCGGGACATGCTCCGGGAGGCGCTGGCCGGCGCGGACATGGTGTTCATCACCGCGGGGCTCGGCGGCGGGACCGGCACGGGGGCCGGCCCCGTGGTGGCCGAGGTGGCGAAGGAGGTCGGGGCGCTGACCGTCGCGGTGGTGACCCGCCCCTTCTCCTTCGAGGGGCAGACGAGGAAGCGGCAGGCCGACGGGGGGACCAAGGAGCTGCGCGGGCTTGTGGACACGATCATCGTCATCCCGAACGAGAAGCTCCTCCTGATCGCCGGGAAGGAGATGCGCTTCGTCGACGCGTTCCGCAAGGTGGACGACGTGCTGTTCCAGGCGGTCCGGGGGATCTCCGAGCTCGTGACGCGGCCCGGGTACATCAATCTCGACTTCGCGGACGTGAAGACGGTCATGTCGGGAATGGGCGTGGCGCTCATGGGCACGGGGGCGGCCACGGGGCAGAACCGGGCGATGGCGGCGGCCGAGAAGGCGATCTCCAGCCCCCTGCTGGAGGACGTGTCGATCCGCGGCGCCCGGGGCGTCCTGATCAACATCACCGCCGGAGCCTCCCTGTCGCTTTCCGAGGTGAACGAGGCGGCGAGCCTGATCCGGGAGGAGGCGTCCGACGAGGCGAACATCATCTTCGGCACGGTGATCGACGAGTCGATGGGGGACGAGCTGAAGGTCACGGTCGTGGCCACGGGGTTCGAACCGAACGTGGCCGAGGGGCCCTGGAAGAACCCGCGCAAGGGGATCAAGCTGGCCAGCCGGGCGGAGGATCTGCAGAAGCCGGCATTCCTCCGCAACGCGGCCCAGCGGGGCGCGGTCGAGGAGCGCGTGGAGGAGCTCCCGCTGATCGACAAGGAGAACGAGATCGAGTCGCTGGACGAATTCGAGATCCCGACGTTCCTCCGCCGTCGGGGGGAGTAGCCGGCAGAACGGATGTCGCGGGGGGACCGCGGGCGAAGGAAGGCGGGGCCGGCAGGCGAGATCGGGGCCGTCCGCAAGGAGTGGGGTGGAAAAATCCGGGTCGCGCTGATCTACCCCAACCGGTACGCGGCGGGGATGTCCAACCTCGGGTTCCTGCTCGTGCACGCAGGGATCAACGCCCGGCCCGACGCCCTGTGCGAGCGGGTCTTCCTTGGCGGGCCGGGGGGGCGACCGGGCGTCGCCCCCCCGGGAGGGCGCGGCGGGATCTCCACGGGGGGCCCGGCCGGAGGCCGCACCCTGGAAAGCGGCCGCCCCCTGTCCGACTTCGACGTCGTCGCGTTCTCCCTCTCCTACGAGAACGACCTCCTGAACGTCCCCCCGATCCTCGCGGCCGGCGGGGTGCCCCCGCTCCGCGAGGACCGATCGTCCTCCGGCTCCCGGCACCCCCTCGTCGTCGCGGGCGGTTTCGCCGCGTCGCTCAATCCGGAGCCGTCCGGAAGCCTGGCCGACGCGGTGGTGGTCGGGGACGGGGAGCGGGCCGTCGACACCCTCCTCGACCTCGGGGATTTCCGCCCCGCCGATCCCGGCTTCCTGCGCGACCTGTCCCGGATCCCGGGGGTCTACGTGCCGGCGGGATACCGGCCGGAGTTCCGGCAAGCCCCCGGAACTCCGCGCGGCTTCCCGCGGCTCCTTTCCCTCCGCGCACTGACGGGATTCCCCGGCCGCGTGGCGCGGGAATCCCTCGACCTCCGGGTCCTCCCCCCGCCCCCGCCGATCGCGCTGGCGGAGGAAACCGAGCTGGGGAGCATGTCCCTCGTCGAGACCTCCCGCGGCTGCCCGCGCATGTGCGGGTTCTGCGCCGCGTCGCACGCCTGCCCGGATTTCCGGGAATTCCCCCTGGAGCGCGTCCGGGCCGCGGTGGACGCATCGTGGCCCTACCGGAAGAAGGTCGGACTGATCGGGGCGGCGGTGCTGGACTGGCGTCCCTTCCGCGCCCTTTCCCGGGAGATCCTCGCGCGCGGCGGCACCGTCTCCCCCGCCTCCGTCCGGGCGGACCTCGTGGACCCCGAGGTGGCGGAGATCCTCTCCCGCAGCGGCCACCGCACCGTGGCGCTCGCCCCGGAGTGCGGCACGGAGCGGCAGCGGGCGCGGGTGGGGAAGTGGCTTCCGGACGAGACCCTCTTCCGGGCCGCGGAAACGCTGGTCCGGGCGGGAATCGTCTCCTTCAAGCTCTACTTCCTCCTGGGGGTGCCCGGCGTCTCCCGGGAGGAGGAGGCCGGAGGGATCGCGTCGTTCCTTGCGGGATTCCGGAAGCGCGTCCTCGCCGCGGCACGGGGGGTCGGGCGCATGGGGAACATCACGGTGGTGCTCTCCCCGTTCGTGCCGAAGCCGTTCACTCCCCTTCAATGGGCGCCGATGGCCCCGGAGGAGGAACTGGCGGCGAGGGGGCGGGATGTCGCCGCCGCGGTACGGGGGGTGCCCAACGTGCGGCTGTCCGGGGATCGCCCCGCGCAGGCGGTCGCGCAGGGATATCTCGGACTCTCGGACCGGCGCGTGGCGGCAGACCTCGTCGCCGCGCGCCGCGGAAGGCTCCCCGGGGACAGGCCGGGGTTCGAGGAGGCCCTTTCGTCGGTCGTCCACCGCGAACGCGATGCCGAAGAGTACTTTCCGTGGGACGTCGTGGACGGGGGACCGGCGAAGCCGACGCTGCGGGCGCGTTACGAGGCCCTTACGGGAAGATAGCCGGGGGTCACCCCGGGGAAACCCGGACCATCACGTTCCGGGTCCGTGGACCGTCGAACTCGCAGAGGAAGATCGACTGCCAGGTCCCCAGCACGAGCTGGCCGGCTTCGACGAAGACCACGAGGCTCGCGCCCACGATGCTCGACTTGATGTGGGCGTGGGAATTCCCCTCGGAGTGCAGGTAATTTCCGGACGAGGGGGCGATCTCCTCGAGGCGGTTCAGGATGTCCTTCCGCACGTTCGGGTCGGCGTTCTCGTTGATCGTCACCGCCGCGGTGGTGTGGGGGACGAAGATGTGGCAATCCCCGCTCTTCACGCCGCTCTCCCGGACCACCAGCCGCACCTGCTGGGTGATGTCCACGAACTGCTGCGCGATGTCGGTCTTCACCGCGATCGTCCTGAACGCCATCCCCGCTCCCGTCCGCAAAGGTGCTTCCTTCTTACCACGGCGGGGCGGGAAGGGCAAGCGGATGCGGGCACGGTTTGCCCACGGAGAGGGGATTCCCCTATAATGCAATCCCGTGAGCCCGACGGCCCGCCTGATCCTCGCCTCCGGGTCCCCCCGCCGCCGGGAGCTTCTCTCCGCGGTGGGCATCCCGTTCCGCGTCCTCCCGTCGGGAGTCGACGAGACGCCGCTGCCGGGCGAAACCCCGGCGCGTTTCGCCCGGCGGGCCGCGATGGACAAGGGGCGGAACGTTGCGGCCCGGCATCCCGGGGCGTACGTCCTCTCCGCGGACACGATCGTGGTGGCGGGGGACAGGATCCTGGGGAAACCGCGGGACCGGGCGGAGGCGCGGCGGATGCTCTCGTTCCTCGCCGGAAAGGAGCACCGCGTGTACACGGCCGTGTGCCTGCTCTGCGCGGGACGCGGATACCGGGATGCCGGTACCGAGGTCACCCGGGTGCGGTTCCGCGCACTCACGCCGCCGGAGGTGGCGGCGTACGCCCGCACGGGGGAAGGGGACGACAAGGCCGGGGCGTACGCGGCGCAGGGAGCTGGGATGCTCCTGATCGAGCGGGTCAGCGGCTCCTTCACGAACGTCGTGGGGCTTCCGATGACCCGGGTGGTGGCCATGCTGCGGCGGGCCGGGTTGATCCGGGTCGCCGGACGGGGGCCGTCCTGGTACGCGGCGGCGGGCGGGAAGGGATGAGCATCCGCGGGTCGGCGCCCGGGGAAGGCGCACCGATCCGGGATCGGGTGGCGTGGGTCCTGGACCGGATCGCGGAGGCGGAGCGGCGATCCGGGCGTCCCCCGGGGGCGGTGAAGCTGGTGACGGTGTCCAAGACCCAGCCGCTGTCCCGGATCCGGGAGGCGCACGCGGCCGGGCTCTCCGTCTTCGGCGAAAACTACGTCCAGGAGGCGGCGGAGAAGGTCCCGGCGCTCCCCGGCGCCGAGTGGCACCTGATCGGGAAGCTCCAGGGGAACAAGGTGCGCAAGGCGGTTTCCCTGTTCGCTTGGATCCAGACGGCGGATTCGGCGAGGCGCCTGGCGGAGATCTCCCGGTGCGCCGTCGAGGCCGGGAGGGTCGTTCCGGCGCTGATCGAGGTCAACCTCGGCGGAGAGGAAGGCAAGGCGGGCGTCTCCCCGGAGGATCTGGGGCAGGTCGTCGCGGCATCCGGGCCGCTTCCCGGAGTGCGGGTCGAGGGGTTGATGGCGATCCCCCCGTATTCCGGGGACCCGGAGGCGACCCGTCCGTATTTCGAGCGCCTCCGGGAGCTGCGGGCCAGGCTTGCGCGGGAGACCGGGGCCGCGCTGCGGGAGATGTCGATGGGGATGTCCAACGATTTCGAGGCGGCGATCGAGGAGGGGGCGACGATGGTGCGCGTCGGGACCGCGATCTTCGGGAGCCGCCAGGGAAGGGGATGACCATGGGTCTGGGTTTCCTGGGTGCGGGGAACATGGGGGAGGCGATGATCCGCGGCGTCCTCGCGGCAAAGCTGCACCCGCCGAAACGGGTCGTCGTGTTCGACGCAGCCCCGGGGCGGGGGGAGGATCTCCGGGCCCGGTACGGGATCTCGGTCGCAACTTCGGCGGGGGACCTGCTCAAGGCGTGCGACATCGTGGTGGTCGCGGTCAAGCCGCAGCTCCTGGAAGCCGTCCTGGGCGGCATACCGAAGGCCTCGGCGCGGGGGAAGACGTTCGTCTCCGTCGTGGCGGGGGCGAGGGTCGAACGGTTCGTCCGGGCCCTCGGCGAAGGTGCACGGGTGGTCCGGACGATGCCGAACACTCCGGCACAGGTCGGAATGGGGAGCACGGGGATCTGGTTCCCCCCCGACGTGGACGAGGCGACCCGGGGGAAGGTTCGCGCCCTGTTCTCCTCTTTCGGCGCGGTGGCAGAGGTTCCCCGGGAGGAACTCCTCGACGTCGTGACGGCGCTCTCGGGCTCCGGCCCCGCCTACGCCTTCCTCTTCCTCGAAGCGCTGGCCGACGGCGCGGTGCGCGCGGGGATGGGACGGCAGGAGGCGATCCTCCTCGCCGCGTCGACCCTCGAAGGGGCGGCCCGGATGGTCCGGCAGACCGGGAAGCACCCCGCCGAGCTCAAGGACATGGTGATGTCCCCCGGCGGCACGACCGCCGCCGGCGTGGCCGCGCTGGAGCGGGGGTCCTTCCGCGCGACGGTCATGGACGCGGTGATGTCCGCCTGGCAACGTTGCCGCGAGCTGTCGGGCTGAAGGGGGTGCCGGGAATGTTCGTCGCGAGGAACCTCGTCACGGCGCTGGCCACGGTGATCGACTACGCACTGTGGGCCTACATGTGGGCCTTCATCATCCGGGCGGTCCTCTCGTGGGTCAGCCCCGACCCGTACAACCCGATCGTGCGCGCCCTCTACTCGATCACCGAGCCGGTCCTTTCGTTCCTGAGGAGGAAGCTCCCGCTGTTCGCGGGGTCGATCGACTTCTCCCCGATGGTCGCCATCCTTGTCATTCTCTTCCTGCAGCGCTTCGTGGTGCGGACGCTGTTCGACCTCGCACTGCGGATGCCGTGACCGGCCGGACCGTCCCCCTGGTGCTGCGTTTCACAAATACGGCTGCATTCGAGTGCCGCTGCATCCGCCCCGGCTTCGTTGCGCTCCCTCACTGTCCTTGCCCGGTACGCCTCGGTCGTGCGCCTTGCCGGATGCGGCGCATCGACCTTCTCGATGCATCGCCGTATTTGTGAAGCGCAACACTCCGCCACCCTCTCCGTCCGGGTGGTGCCGCGATCCCCGCGGGAGGGGGTCGCGGAGTACGCGGGAGGGGTGTTGCGGATCCGCCTGAACGCCCCCCCCGTCGAGGGGCGGGCCAACGCGGCCCTGGTCCGGTTCCTGGCGAGGGCCCTCGGCGTTCCCCGGTCGCGGGTGTCGCTGCTGTCCGGGGAGACCGGGCGGAACAAGATCGTCCGCATCGCCGGCATCTCGCGGGAGGAAGCCCTCGAGGCGCTCGGGGTGCAGCAGCCGGCGGAGTAGCAGGCCGGGACGCGGCGCATCCCCCGAAGAGGGTCGGGGAATGCGCGCACAGGCGGGAGACAGTGGGAAAAAGGGGGGCCGGAGGGTTTTTCTGGGGTGAGAAAGTTGCAACCCTCCGGCTGGGGGCAGGGAAGCGCTGCGTTTTCACGCCGCGCATCCGCTACGTCAATAAATAAAGCAACTTTGATGCCGATTCATCGAGTTCGGAAAGGGTTCGTATTATCAGGGAATTCGGAACATGCCCTCGCGGCGACATCCCGCAGGTGCGGGAAAAACCCCACGTCCTTCGGTCATTCCACCCTTTGGACCCACCGGTGGCGGTCCTCGATCTCCCCGTACTGGATGCCGGTGATCTCCCGGTGAAGTCTCCGCGCGAGTTCCCCCACCCGGCCCCGGTTGACCAGCGCCTCCTCCCCCTGCCACGAGAAGGCGCCCACGGGAGAGATGACCGCTGCAGTGCCGGTTCCGAAAGCCTCGGACAGGGACCCGTCCGCCGCCCCCCGGATCACCTCGTCGATCGTCACGGGTCTCTCCGCAACCTGGATTCCCCACTCCCGCGCAAGCGTGATCACGGAGTCCCGGGTCACGCCGGGCAGGATGGAGCCGGAGAGGGGAGGCGTCACGAGCTCTCCCCCGAAGAGGAAGAAGATGTTCATCGTGCCCACCTCCTCCACGTACCGGCGCTCGCCGGCGTCGAGCCAGAGGACCTGGTCGAACCCCTCGGCCCGCGCGGCCCTGGCGGCCAGCAGGCTCGCGGCGTAGTTCGCACCGGTCTTCGCTTCGCCCAGCCCCCCCCTGGCGGCGCGGACGAACCGCTCCTCCACGAGGATGCGAACGGGCTCGAATCCCCGCGCGTAATACGCCCCCACGGGGCCGGTGATGACGAAAAAGAGGTTCTCCGCCGACGGGCGCACTCCCAGCGCTTCTTCCGTGGCGATCATCACCGGCCGAATGTACAGCGACGCGCCGCGGGCCCTCGGGATCCAGTCCCGGTCGGTGCGCACGAGCGCACGGATCGCCTGGAGCTGGTCCGCCACGGGGATCTCCGGCATGCAGAGGCGGGCCGCAGACCGGTTCAGCCGCTGCGCGTTCATCCCGGGGCGGAAGAGGCAGACCGAGCCGTCCACGGCGTAGTACGCCTTGAGCCCCTCGAAGATCTCCTGCCCGTAATGGAGGACCATCGCGGCGGGCTGGAGGGGAAGGGAACCGTACGGCACGATGCGGGCGTCTCGCCACCCCGCGCCCTCGCGGTGATCCATGAGGAACATGTGGTCCGAGAAATGGATCCCGAACCCGAGCCCCTCCGCGGCCGCGGGCTTCTTCCGGCGCCGGTCGGGCGGTGCGATCGTGACGGCGATCTCCATGGGGTATCTATATACCTCAATCCCGCATTCCCGGGAAGGCGGAGCGGCGCGGAAACCGTTTAATGTTTCCTCCGCCCGCGTGTAAAATAGCAGGGTTACCAACCCACCGGCGGTCGCCGGAAAGGAGCGCGAGGATGAAGCACCTGGTGGCGGTGGCGCTGTGCGCCGCCTTGGCGGTGTCCGGGGCGGCTTTCGCCGCGGACGCGCCGGAGTTGAAGGGGGAGAAGGAGAAACTCAGCTACAGCGTCGGCATGGACATCGGGGGGAACCTCAAGCGGCAGTCCATCGAGGTGGACCCCGACCTGCTAGCGAAAGGGTTCAAGGACTCCTACACCGGCGGGAAGACCCTCCTCACGGAGGAGGAGTCCCGCCAGGCGATCCAGAACTTCCAGAAGCAGCTGATGGCGAAGCAGGCGGAGGCCGCGAAGCAGCAGGCGGAGAAGAACAAGGCGGACGGGGAGAAATTCCTCGCGGAGAACAAGGGGAAGGACGGGGTGAAGACGACCGCAAGCGGGCTCCAGTTCAAGGTGATCCAGGAAGGCAAGGGCGCCACCCCCACGGCGGACAACACGGTGGAGGTCCACTACAAGGGGACCCTGGTCAACGGGACCGAGTTCGACAGCTCCTACAAGCGGGGCCAGACGGCGACGTTCCCGGTTTCCGGCGTCATCCCCGGCTGGACCGAAGGGCTACAGCTGATGAAGGAGGGGGGCAAGTACCAGCTGTTCGTCCCCCCGGGCCTGGCGTACGGGGAGCGGGGGGCCGGCAAGGACATCGGGCCGAACGCCACGCTGATCTTCGAGGTGGAGCTGATATCCGTCAAGTGACCGGCACCTCCCGCCGGAGGAGGGGCGGGTGAACCGCTGGTACCGGGTCGCCGGAGGCGTCGCGATGAACCTCTGCCTCGGCGCCGGGTACGTGTACAGCGTGTTCCTCACCCCCCTCCAGCGCGAGTTCGGGTGGACGCGCTCGCAACTCTCCGCCGCGTTCACGATATTCATCGCGTGCATCGCCGCGGGGGTCCTCGCCGGGGGACGCTGGCAGGACCGCCGGGGACCGGCCGCCGTTTCCCTCACCGGGGCCCTCCTCTTCTCATCGGGCATCTTCCTCTCCCGGTACACGAACGGTCTTGCCTGGCTGTACGGCTGCTTCGGGGTGCTGGTGGGATTCTCGAGCGGGGTCGCCTACACGTGCCCCCTCTCCGTCGGCATGAAATGGTTCCCCGAGCGCAGGGGCCTTGTCACCGGGATCATGGTGATGGGATACGGGGCCGGGGGGGCGCTGGTCGCGCCACTGGCGGGGTACCTCATCCACCGGTCCGGGTGGCGGGAGACGTTCGCCATCCTCGGCGCGGGATTCCTCGCGGTGACCGTCTCCGGCGCTTTCCTGATGAGGAACCCGCCCGTGGACTGGAAGCCCCCGGGCTGGACCCCGCCGGCGGGCGAAGGTGGCGGGACCCGCCCTGGCCGGGAGTTCCTCCCCGCGGAGTTGGTCCGCACCGGGGTCTTCTACCGCATGTGGATCGCCTACGCGTTCGGCACCGCCGCCGGGCTGATGGTGATCGGGCACCTCGCCGCCTTCGCGCAGGGAGCCGGTTTCTCCGACCGGGACGCGGCGATCGCCGTGGGGGTCCTCTCCGTCGGGAACGGGTGCGGCCGGGTCGCGTCGGGCTGGATGTCGGACCACATCGGGCGGCCCCGGACGCTCGCGCTGGTGATGGCCGCCACCGCCCTGCTCCTGCCGCTCGTCCCGGGGATCTCCACCCGTTTCCTGCTCTTCCCCGCGGTGTTCCTCATCGGGTACTGCTACGGGTCGCAGCTCGCCGTGTTCCCGTCCACCACCGCCGACTTCTTCGGGATGCGGAACCTTGGAAACAATTACGGGCTGCTCCTGACGGCGTGGGGGACGGCGGGGATCATCGGGCCGATGGCGGGGGGGTGGGTCTTCGACGCCACCCGGTCCTATTCGGCGGCGTTCCGGACCGCCGCACTGCTCGCCCTGGTCGCGTGCGCGGTCATGGCGACCGTGAAGGCGCCGGACCGCGACCGACAACGGATTTTCGCTTGACTGCGTGACGGGTTTTGTATACAGCATACATTGGATCGCGTGTCCGTCGAAACGGTGGTCGCCTTCTACAATAACCAGACAAAGGAGAGAACATGACAGCAAAGCCATCCACGATTATCTGGACCAAGATCGATGAGGCGCCGGCGCTGGCAACATACTCGTTTCTTCCGATCGTTCAGGCATTTACGAAGGGAACCGGCGTTTCCGTCGAGACGAGGGACATCTCGCTTGCGGGCCGGATCATCGCGAACTTTCCCGAGAACCTGACCGAGAAGCAGAAGATACCGGATTACCTGGCGCAACTGGGCCAGCTCGCGCTGACGCCGGAGGCCAACATCATCAAGCTGCCCAACATCAGCGCCTCCATCCCGCAGCTGAAGGCGGCCATCAAGGAACTGCAGTCGCACGGCTACAAGGTGCCGGACTACCCCGAGGAGCCGAAAACGGACGCGGAGAGGGAGCTTCAGGCACGGTACGCCAAGGTCCTGGGGAGCGCCGTGAACCCGGTGCTGCGGCAGGGGAACTCGGACCGGCGGGCGCCGGTCTCGGTGAAGCTGTTCTCCAAGAAGAACCCGCACAAGATGGGCGCGTGGAGCCCCGACTCGAAATCCCACGTTTCCCACATGAGCGGCGGGGATTTCTACGGCAGCGAAAAATCCACCACGTTGAAGCAGCCGACGGAGGTGCGGATCGAGTTCGTCGCCGCCGACGGGAAAGTGACGGTCCTGAAGAAGACGCTGAAACTGCTGGAAGGCGAAGTGGTCGACGCGACGGTGATGAACGTCCGCGCCCTGCGGAAATTCATCGAAGAGCAGATCGAGGACGCGAAGAAGAGCGGCGTGCTCTTCTCGCTGCACCTGAAGGCCACGATGATGAAGGTGTCCGACCCGATCATGTTCGGACACGCCGTGTCCGTCTTCTACAAGGACGTGTTCCGGAAGCACGCGGCGGTGCTGAAAGAGCTGGGCGTGAACCCGAACAACGGCCTGGGCGACCTGTACGCGAAGATCAAGAATCTGCCGGAGGCGAAGCGGGCGGAAATCGAGGCGGACATCCAGGCCGTGTACAAGGACCGGCCCGCGCTCGCGATGGTCGACTCGGACAAAGGGATCACGAACCTGCACGTGCCGAGCGACATCATCGTCGACGCGTCGATGCCGGTCGTCGTCCGGGATTCCGGGAAGATGTGGGGCCCGGACGGGAAGCTGCACGACACCAAGGCGGTCATCCCCGACCGGTGCTACGCGACGTCGTACAAGACGATCATCGAGGATTGCCGGAAGAACGGGCCGTTCGACCCCGCGACCATCGGGAACGTCCCGAACGTGGGCCTCATGGCGCAGCAGGCGGAGGAGTACGGCTCCCACGACAAGACGTTCCAGGCACCGGGGAACGGGACGATCCGCGCCGTGGACGCTTCCGGTGCGACCCTGCTGGAGCAGAAGGTGGAGGAAGGGGACATCTTCCGGATGTGCCAGACGAAGGATGTCGCCATCAAGGACTGGGTGAAGCTCGCCGTCCGGAGAGCGAGAGCGACCGGGTGGCCGGCCGTGTTCTGGCTGGACAGGAACCGGGCGCACGACCAGCAGATCATCGCGAAGGTCGAAAAATACCTGAAGGAGCACGACACGAAGGGGCTGGAATTCCACATCCTGGCCCCGCCGGACGCGATGAGGTTCACGCTGGAACGGTTCCGGGCGGGGAAGGACACGATCTCGGTCACCGGGAACGTGTTGCGCGACTACCTGACCGACCTGTTCCCGATCATCGAGGTGGGCACCAGCGCGAAGATGCTGTCGATCGTACCCCTCCTGGGCGGCGGCGGGCTGTTCGAAACGGGCGCGGGCGGGTCGGCGCCCAAGCACGTGCAGCAGTTCGTGAAGGAAGGGTACCTGCGGTGGGATTCCCTCGGCGAGTTCTCGGCGTTCGCGGCGTCCCTGGAGCACCTCGGGAACGCGTTCAAGAACGACAAGGCGCTCGTCTTGGCGGAAACGCTGGACCAGGCGATCGGCAAGTTCCTGGACAACAACAAGTCGCCCGCGCGGAAAGTGGGCCAGATCGACAACCGGGGAAGCCATTTCTACCTCGCCATGTACTGGGCGCAGGCCTTGGCCGCGCAGGCCAAGAATCCGGAAATGCAGGCCCGGTTTGCGAAATTGGCGAAGAAGCTCGAGGAGAGCGAGTCGAAGATCAACGAGGAGCTGATCGGGGCCCAGCGGAAGCCGCAGGATATCGGCGGCTACTACCATCCGGACCCGGAAAAGGCGTCCCGGGCGATGCGTTCCAGCGCGACCCTGAACGCCATCATCGACGGATTCGCATAGGGAGGCCCCCGGGGGCTCGAGTGCCCCCTTCGGCGCCAAACGGGAGGGATCGGGAAAGGACGGG
>DASWBR010000306.1:0-2227 GCA_036390495.1 Candidatus Deferrimicrobiaceae bacterium
GATCCGGAAAGCGTACCGCCGCCTCGCGAAGAAGTTCCACCCCGACCTGAACCCCGGCGACCGGTCCGCCGAGTCCCGGTTCAAGGAGGTCAACGAGGCGAACGAGGTCCTGAGCGACCGGAAGAAGCGGGAGGAGTACGAAGCGCTCCGGCACGGGGCGTACGCCGGGGGATTCCGCGGAGGCCCGTTCGGCCCGGGGGCGGGCGGGTTCGAGGGATTCCGGACCGGCTCCTTTGACCTGGGGGACCTCTTCGGGAACCTGTTCGAGGGCGGGGGCGCGGGGTTCTCCCACCCCGGAAGGGGGAGCGAAGTCCGGGTGGAGATCGCCGTCGATTTCCTCGACATGGTGAAGGGCGCCGTGCGGGAAATCCAGTACCGGCGGCCCCGGGTATGCGCCCAGTGCCGTGGCACCGGCCGGTCGGGGCGGAAGGCGTGCCCCGGCTGCTTCGGCCGGGGCGTGACGGAAGTGGAGGAACGGGTAAAGATTAAAATTCCCGCGGGCGCGCGGGACGGAGCGGCCATCCGCGTCCCCTCCAAGGGGGAGGAGCGGTCCGCGCCCGGCGCCAGCGGAGACCTGGTGGTGGAGCTCCGGATGCTCTCCCACCCGTATTTCCGGCGGGAGGGGAACGACATCCTGCTCGACGTGCCGATACGGTTCTCGGAGGCGGTGAAGGGAGCGCGGATCGAGGTCCCCACGGTGGACGGCCCCGTGACCGTGACGGTGCCGGCCGGCTCCCCGAGCGGCAGGAAGTTGCGGCTGAAGGGCAAGGGGGTCCCGACCCCCGGAACGGTGGAGCGGGGGGACCAGTTCGTGATCCTCCACGTGGTGGTGCCGAAGAGCCGGTCGGAGGAGTTCCTGCGGCTGGTGGACCGGATTTCGGAGTTCGAAGAGCCGGATCCCCGGGGCCATTGGAACTGAAACCTCTATAATGGAATCAATACACGGTGAGGGAGGAGAAAAGGAAAGATGGGCAACACGCTGAAGACGACGTTCCTTCTCGCGGTACTCACGGTCCTGTTCGTCCTCGTGGGGAAGGCCATCGGTGGGCAGTCCGGAATGGTCTTCGCCTTCGGGCTGGCGGTCGTGATGAACGTGGGTTCCTACTGGTTTTCCGACAAGATCGTCCTGCGGATGTACGGTGCACGGGAGGTGACGGAGGCCGAGGCGCCGCAGCTGCACGGGACGGTCCGCCGCCTCGCGGTGGCCGCCGCCACCCCGATGCCCAAGGTGTACATCATCCCCGAGGAGTCCCCCAACGCGTTCGCCACCGGGCGCAACCCGGCCCACGCGGCCGTGGCGGTGACCGAGGGGATCCTCCGGATCCTCTCCCCGGAAGAGCTCGAGGGGGTGCTGGCCCACGAGATGGCGCACGTGAAGAACCGGGACATCCTGATCGGCACGGTGGCCGCCACGCTGGCGGGGGCGATCATGATGCTCGCCAACATGGCGCGGTTCGCCGCCATCTTCGGCGTCGGGAGCCGGGACGACCGCGAAGGCGGGGGGGGGCTGGAGCTCCTGTTGATGGCCATCATCGCCCCCCTCGGGGCGATGCTCGTCCAGATGGCGGTGTCCCGCTCCCGGGAGTACCTGGCGGACGAGACGGGCGCGCGCTTCTGCGGAAAGCCCGAGGCGCTCGCACGGGCGCTGGAGAAGATCTCGGGCTGGTCGCGGCAGGTGCCGATGGCCGCCTCCCCGGCCACCGCCCACATGTTCATCCTGAGCCCGCTGTCCGGCGGCGGCCTCATGAGCCTGTTCAGCACGCACCCGCCGGTCGAGAAGCGGATCGAGCGGCTGCTCGCGCTGCGGGGCATCTCGCGGTGAGGGACGAGAGGAGCCAGGCCACCCCATGATGGAGATATCGTTCTACCGGGAGAAGCTGTCCGAGTCGGGGCACCGGATGCTGAACACCTCGATCGAGGAGTCCCAGCGCCGGCACCACTATTACCTCGGGCTGGAGCACCTGTTCATCGCGTTCGCCGAGCAGGAGAAGACGCTGTTCCAGGAGCTCATGGCCACGATCGGCCTCAACGTCGAGGCCGTCCTGTACTCGGTCAACGAGCACCTGAACATCTCCCGGCAATACCTCGGGGTGGGGCTGAAGGTGCCCCCGGCCACGAAGCAGGTCTTCCGCGTGGCGTGGGAGACGGCCCAGAGGAACCGCCGCTCCCAGATCGACGCGGCGGACCTGTTCCTCGGGATCTTCCACGAGGTCCACTCGATCCCCGC
>DASWBR010000307.1:0-4100 GCA_036390495.1 Candidatus Deferrimicrobiaceae bacterium
GACGAACGCGTCCCCCCGGAAGAAGTCCGCGGAGGTGTCGGAGATCGCCGCCTCGGAGGACGGGAGCCGCAGGATTTCCTGGTCGGGATACCGGTGCTGCGACCAGATGCCGTAGGCGTCGCGGGGGGAATCCATCCGGTACAGCTCCAGCCGGACCTCGGCGGGCGGCTCGCCGGCCCGGGCCACGATGGCGACGGTGAGCCGCCGCATGCCGTACGGGAGGAACAGCTCGGCCTCCCCGTCGATCTCCTCGTACAGGTTGTCGGGGCCGAACGTCTTCGGCGGCTCGAGGGATTTCCAGCTCCCGGCGGCCTCGAGGGCGGCGAGGGCGGGATGGGGGCCTGCGGCGTCGCCGGCCGCGAACGCGCCCGGCGCCGAAAGCAGGAGCGCCGGGAGGAGCAGGAGGAGGGTCCGCCGGAAGGTCACCCGGAAAGGCGCGCGTGCGCTTCCCGCGCGAGGCGCCGCACCGGAAGGGCGAGCCGGCAGGCGTGGAGGCACCGGTCGCAGTCGCCGCACGCGGCGGCGTTGCGCCCGGGCGGGATCGACCGGTAGGTGGAACGGGCGAGTTCCCCCTCCCGGTACCCTTCGAGGTACGTCAGGGAACGCAGGACGGTCGGGACCTCTACCCCGTTGGGGCAGATCCCGCCGCAGGCGCCGCAGAGGCCGCAGTGCCGGTCCCCGATCTCCATCGCGTACCGGCGCAGGGCGACCCGGTCCGCGAGCGAGAACCGTTTCCCGCGCGCGCCCAGGTTCTCCTCCAGCTGCGCGTAGCTCGTCATGCCGGGGATCGTGGTGGCCACGCCGGGGTTTTCGAGGACCCACGCCAGCGCCGCCTGGTGCGGGCTGAATCCTCCCGGAGGCGAGGGGTACCCGCCGGTCTGGGTTTTCATCCCGATGATGCCGACGCCGGATTCCCCGACGTCCCGGATCGTGTTCGAGAGCCCCTGGCTGAGGCCCAGGGCGCCCTTCACCGTGGCCGTGATGCCCGAGTCGGAGCGGAAGTTGTACGCGACAAGCACGGTCTTGTAGAACCCGTGCTTCTGCACGGCGCGCAGGACGGCCTCCTGCCCGCTGTGGGTGGTGACCCCGGGAAACCGCACCTTCCCCTGGTCGATCAGCTTCTGGAGCGCCTCGCGGGGGCGGCCGTCGGTCACCTCCCCCTCCGAGCTGAGCCCGTGGAGCTGGAGGATGTCGATCACGTCGACCTGGAGGGAACGCAGGCTGTTCTCGCACGACCGGATCATCTGGTCCGGCGCGGCGATGTGGACCTTGGTGGCCAGCACCACCTTCTCGCGGATCCCCTTGAGGGCCCTCCCCACGATCCGTTCGTTCTCGCCCCCCATGTAGCAGTCCGCCGTGTCCACGTAGTCGACGCCACGCTCCGTCACGGCGAACCGGATCACCTCCGGGTCCCGGGTGGTCATCGCGCCGAACCCCACGGTGGACACGGTGAACCCCGTCTTCCCGAGGGGGCGCTTTCCGGCCGCCGCGGGCGGGGATTGCGTGGTGTCCTGCGCCGCGGAGGCGGTGCGCAGCAGGGGACCTCCCGCGGCGAGCGCCGCGGCACCCCCTGCGATCTTCAGGAACTCCCTCCGGCTGGTTTCACTAGGGGGCATCTCAGGACCTCTCCTGGCGGATTATTTGGACTTTTCCCCTGGCTCGACCGGCTTCGGCGTCCCGACGGTGTACCCCGCGTCGTTCAGCGCCTTGATGACGGCGTCGAGCCGTTTCGGGTCGTCCACTTTCACCGTGACGGTGTGTTCCGACATGTCGGAGTCGGCGGAGAGGACGCCGGGAACTGCCTGGACGGCCGCACGGGCCGTCGCGGCGGTGCCCCCTCAGACGACCCCGGGCGTCGGCAGGACGTACGTCGCGTCGGCGAACGCCGCGGTGGAGAAGGCGACGAGGAGGGAGACAAGCAGGGACAAGGACCGGGATACGCGTCGCATGGCGAACCTCCCGAGGTGTTGTCTGGCGGAAACGATTCCCATTATAGCCGGGGAAAGAAAAAAGGGGGCGGCCATTGCGGGCCGCCCCCGGAACGTCCGTCCGGCGCCGTCCGGGTCAGTTTGACGCCGTCTTCTTCTGCATCGCGTCGTCGAGCAGCTTGATCCCCTTCTTCGACTCCTCGACCGACTTCGTCAGCGACTCCCGCGCGAGCGCCGGGTTGTGGAAGCCGTCGGAATTCTCCGCCGTCCACCACTCCCACAGGACGTGCGCCTTCTGGTGGTACTCCTGCGCCTCCTTGATGACGGCGGGATCGACCCCCGCCTTCTTCCCCTCGACGATCTTGTCGATCAGCGCCGAGAGCCAGAATTCGGCCTTCCGCATCTTCCCCTTCGTGAAGTTGCGGACCGAGTCGATCTCGTACGCCGCCTGCGCCTCGGTGAGGCCCGGGTGACACTTGGATGTCAGGCACGTCTGCTTCAGGTAGTTCCTCGGGCTGGTCTGCCAGTGGGAGGTGTACACCTTCCCTTTCGCGTTCTTCACCTTGGGCATGTGGCAGCTGTTGCAGCTGGCGCCCGCCTTGTCGTGCGTCGATCCCCAGAACGTCTCCGCCTCGGGGTGCTGCGCCTTCCACAGCAGCCCCCCCGTCAGCCCGTGCTTGAAGTCCCGGAAGCCGAGGGCGTTGTAATGGTCGTTGATCGAGAGGACGTTCTTGAACGGGAAGTGGTTCGTCCGCTGGTCGGGCGCCTTGATGGAATATTCACCGGTCTTCGGGTCGTAGCCGGGGTTGCAGTTGTACTCCACGTGGCACTGGCCGCACTGCAGCTTGGCGTCGTACTTCTCCAGGATCGCGATCTTGCGGAACCCGTCCCGGAACTCGATCACGTCGATCTTCGTGGCCTTGGGGTCCTTGTGCCAGAGCGTGTCCTTCTCCGGCCGGGTGAGCGCCTGGATCAGGCCGTCCCGGACGATGCGGGGCTTCGCCGCATGGGGGTCGTGGCACATGAAGCAGTTCATTGAATTGTTCAGGTCCTTCACGTACTCGACGACGTTCGAGGTCCGGTCCCACTTCGCCTTCTCGTCCTTGTCGCCCATGTATTTCCACTTCAGGATCTGGTCCTGCGTCTTGCACTGGAGGCACGTCGGGTTGGCCGCCGCCGCGCTCTCGGGGAGGAACGCCTTGTGCTCCTTGCTCTCGGGGTACCTGTCCACCAGGACGTCCCACGCGTTGACCGGACCCGGCTTGGCAACGTATCCCCAGCCGTCCTTCGCCTGGAACCGGCCGCCGTACGCCCGATCGACGATCAGGTGGTCGACGAGCATGTAGGTGTGGCTGCGGGGATTGGCGTGCTCCTTCGTGAAGCCGTGCCCCATCATCAGCTTGTCCCAGAACGGGTTCGGCGAGCGCTCGGTGAGGAGCGACTTCTCCGTCCGGGCCGCCTTCTTCAGGTTCAGGGTGCCGAAGCTGGCGTACTGGTCGGGGTGGCAGCCGCCGCACGTCTCCAGGTCGACGCGGGTCGCGGGCTTCTTGTCGCTGTCCTTCAGGTGGGCCGCCGTCCCGTCGTGGCAGTTCGCGCAGTTGACCTTCCCGTGCTTCCCGCCTTTTTTGAGCGCCTGGATCTCTTCATGGCACCCGAAGCACTCCTCCTCGCGCACCGCCGCCTCCGGCGGCTTCGCCTTCTTCGGCACGGCGCGGACGGTCATCGGCCCGTAGATCTCCGCCTCCGCCCCGATGTCCGACCCGGCTTTCGCCGCGGTTATTGCCGCGGGCTTTGCGGCTTTCCCCTGGGCCGGCTTCTCCGCCAACGCGCCGGCGGACAGCAGGCACACCGACAACACCACCACAAGGACGACGATTCCCCTCGCGCCTTTCATTCTTTCCCCCTCCTTCGATGGTCGGTCCACCGGGCTCCCGGAAATTGCATACAGTATACGATTCCCCGCCGGCCGCGGACATCCTTTTCCGCGGCAGAAGCGCCCGGGTCCAAACGGATTGTCCCGGAACGGAAGGTGGGGGGAATTGACCAAGGTCAAGGAACGGGGGCGGATCGGGAAAAAATTCCTTCCCGGGACCCGTTCCGGAAGTATGTCGGGAATGATTCGCGCGAAAGCGGCGGTTCAGTCCGGCTTGCCGTCCCGCAGCGACTCGACGA
>DASWBR010000308.1:0-10399 GCA_036390495.1 Candidatus Deferrimicrobiaceae bacterium
ACCCGTAACCGTAACTTCCTTCGCCTTCTTCCGCAGCCCCGAAAGCGTCCGGAACAGGGACTCCTCGAGGATCGCGTACGCCCTGTCATTCAGGTGGTTGTCGAAACGGCCCCGGGCGAATTCCCGGCGCAGGCGGCCTGCTCCGTCGGTCAGGAGGCCGAACTGGTCGAAAACGGCGGTGTCCCGGTGTTTTGCCGCGTACTCCGCAAGCCACGCGTTGTAGTCTCTCCGCAGCCGTTGGGCTTGCTCCGCCGGCGCCTGGACCGGAAGGGCGTTCCCGACGATGAGGGCGACGCCTTGTTCCCCGGCGAACGAGTGAACCTTCTCCAGCAGGGTCTTCGTTCGTCCGAAAAGCTCTTTCCGCGTTTCCTCGTCGCGTAGGCGCCTGTCCCGGAAATCGATGTAGCACAGCTTGAAAAACAACGCGTCGAATCGTTCCCCGCTCACCTGCCGGCGGAGGGCGGCAAGCGCCTCCTGCCCGTACGCATCCTCCGGGCCATCGGCCCTGGGCTGGACGATCTGCACGTACCGGAAATGGAAATCGCCATGGGCATACTCTTCCCAGGGAATCGGCCAGGGAAAGTGGACCGCGTATCGGCTCAGCGCCAGCGGGTAGTTCCAGTACTTGAACCATTGCCGCATGACCGAACGGCCCGCCATGGCGACGCGAAATTTCCCCTCGGGTATATGCTTCCGCATGGAACCCCCGGATATCCCCGTTCCTGTCCCGATCGCCTCCACCGGGGAAGAGTTTCCATCCCCGCGTCTTGCAGGTATCAGTATACCCGCGAAACCCGGGGGCCCGGGAAGGATGGAAAAAAGGACGGGCTACCATAGCCTCAGTGCAATCCTCGTGCAGTTTGGCCCCCTCCATTGCAAGGAGTGCTCCTGTCTTCCGGATCGTATGCCAGGGGGATGTCTCAGCTCACGGAACTCCAGCCGTAAAACCAATTCCCTTGTCGGTCAATTTCGCGTACGACGTGTAACTTTCCGTCCCGATGTTTATCGGGTTGTTGATGTCCAAGTTCCCGATGTCAATGACGCGGATCTCGGCAACAAAGCTCTCGTTCTTCTCCAGGGAAAAAACTCTGGAATGGCCGGTTATGGTACCGCAGGACCACTCCATGATAAGGGGTTTTCCGCCGCCGGGACCATGCGGGACTGAAGATGTGAACGGGATTGCGGCGGTTGCCCGCGACGGCGAGAACCGGCAGAATTGTGCAGACGGTCCGCGAGGGATAAGATTCATACAGAGGACGGCACGCGGCAGCAGAACGATTGGAAGAGGGTGCGATGGGGGACTCGTTGAAGGAACCTCTCCGGCACGCGGCAACGGAGAACAACCTCCGGGTGCACCGCAGGCGGCTCCTGATCGGGTCGATCGTTGCCGTGGCAATCGTCGCCGGGGCGATTTGGGCTCTTTCCATCATGCACCCGTTGCCTCCGCGGACGGTGACGATGGCCACGGGGCAGGAAGGCGGCGCCTACCACGAGCTCGGGATACGGTATCGGGAGATCCTCGCCCGCGCGGGGATCGACCTCCGGCTGATGCCCTCGGAGGGCGGAATCGGGAACCTCCGGCGGCTGCGCGACCCGGGGTCGGGGGTCCACGTCGGCTTCGCGCAGGGCGGGACCACGAGCGAGCGGGAATCGCCTGGCCTCGCGTCGCTGGGGACGATCTCCTACGAACCGCTCTGGTTCTTCTACCGCGGCGCGCATCCCGGCAGGAAACTCGAAAGGCTGCGCGGGAAGCGCATTTCGATCGGCCCCGAGGGGAGCGGGACGAGATCGCTGGCCCTGGAACTCCTCTCCCGGAACGGGATCGAACCGGGGGTCGCCGAGTTTCTGGCGCTCGCCCCGCAGGACGCCGGCGAGAAGCTGCTGGATGGCCGGATCGAGGCCGCCTTGATGGTGGCGGCCTGGGAATCCCCCGTCGTGCGGCGGCTGATCGCATCCGACAGGGTGGAGTTGGTCAGTTTCTACCGCGCCGACGCCCTGATCGCGTTGTACCCGTACCTGAACAAGCTCGTGGTGCCCGCAGGGGTCGGGGACTTGGCAGGAAACCGGCCGCCGGCGGACGTGGTCGTTCTCGCGCCGGAAACCAGTCTTGTCGTGCGCGCCGATCTCCACCCCGCGATCCAGTCCCTGCTGCTCGACGCGGCGACGGAAATCCACTCCGGCCCCGGCGTCTTCCATAAAGCGGGACGGTTCCCGGCAGCCGAGCCGGTGGACCTGCCGCTGAGCGACCCGGCGCAGCGGTACTACAAGTCGGGGCGACCATTCCTCCAGCGCTATCTCCCGTTCTGGTTCGCCGTCCTCCTGGAACAGATCCTCGTGCTGCTGATCCCCGTGGGTGCCGTGCTGTATCCGCTCCTGCGCGCCGTGCCCGGGTTGTACGGACTGGGAATCCGGTACCGGATCTTCCGCCTCTATGGCGATCTGAAGCTCCTCGACCTCGAGGCGGAGCGGCGGAGACCCGGGGAGAATACGGGGGACCTGTCCGCGAATCTGGACCGCCTGGAGGTTCGGGCGAGCCACCTTCGGGTGCCGGTGTTATACTCCAACATCCTGTATGCGCTGCGCCGCGACATCGACCTGGTGCGCGAGCGCCTCAAAAGGCGTCCGGACACGCCACAAGGGTAAAGACCCTCCCGGTACTGCCCGGTGGAGCTCCATCCCCTGGCCCGTCCGCGATGTGTCGATGCGCTTCAGGCGGATACGCGATGACCGGGGGCAGCCCCCGGAACCGACCGGAGGGTAGTAGATGGTCCGTGACCTGATGCGGGCACTGGTGGAGGGGATCGGCGCTACGGGATACCCGGGGATTTTCCTCCTGATGGCGATGGAAAGCTCGCTGCTTCCCGTTCCCAGCGAACTGGTGATGCCGCCTGCGGGATACCTCGCGCAGCAGGGGCTCATGAATCCGTGGATTGCGATATTCGCCGGAACCACCGGGAGTCTCGCGGGCGCCTATGCCAACTACTACTTCGCCCGGCGCGTGGGACGCCCCCTGATTCTCAAGTACGGGAAATATTTCCTGGTCTCCAGGGAGAAATTCCAGCGGGTCGAAACGTTTTTCCTGCGGCACGGGGAGATCTCCACGTTCATCGGCCGGTTGCTGCCGGTGATCCGGCACCTGATTTCCATCCCGGCAGGGCTTTCCGGCATGAACCATGCCCGGTTTTCGGCTTATACCCTGCTGGGGGCGTTCCTCTGGTGTTCGATCCTCACGTGGATCGGCTACGCGATCGGCCGGAACGAGGAGTTGATCCTGGCGCACTCCAGGCAGGCGGTGACGTGGGTCGTGGCCGGAAGCTGCCTGCTGGTGATTGCGTACGTCTGGTATCAAAGGCGGAAGGCCGGAGCGACCACATCCCCCATGGGCGTGAAATCTTCGGAGGATTAGGTCGTATGGAAATATCGTGTCTTGTTGCCGGGGGGGGGCAGGCCCCCCCGGCGCCAGGACGCCCGCTACATCTTCGGCGGGAAATTGGCCGGATCGATGACGTACCAGACGTTGTTCAATCCCTGCCCCTTGGTGTCCCCCGGTTCCTTGTCGCCCGCCCAGTAGTAGATGGGATACCCTCGGAAGGTGGTCTGTTTCTTCCCGTCCCCGCGCGTAATCGTCCCGAAGTCCTCCCCCTTCAGCCCATCCCCGGCTGCGACCTTCTCCCGGAAATAGATCGGCCACTTCTCCACGCACGGCCCCGCGCAGGCGCTCGTCCCCGGCGAATCCTTCTTGAACCAGTAAAGCGTCATCCCTTTTGCGTCCGTCAGGTAGGTTCCCACCCCGTCCTTCGTCGCCTTTTTCACCGCGTGGTCCATGGCGAGTGGCGCGCCGGCAAATGCCAGAAGGACGATTGCCGCGACAAGCCCGACCCGAACCGTCTTCCCGCTCCCCATTCCGAACCCCCCTTCCCGGGAATCCTTCCCGGTGGCCAAGGATGACCGGATCAACCGTAGTGGATCTCACGCCAGTTAGATGTCTCCCGGGGGGAAAGAGTTCGGGGGGGAGAATACATGTTGCGGCGAGCAGGAGGGGAGGGCGCGGGCTGGCAAGGCGAAAGACTGCCGGCGGCGCATCCGTCCGGATCCGCGCATGTTGCCGTCCGAATCCGCAGGTGGCAAAATCGGTGATATTTCTGGAGGCAGGAGGTGCTTGCCGATGAGGAAGATATCCCCGGGATACCCGGTATTCCTGTCCCTGCTCCTGATCGGGATCGCCCCTCCCGCGATGGCCGCCGATCCAGGTCCGGATTCGGGAAAAACCCGCGCGCGGCTGGCGTGCGAGAAGAATTGCCACGACGACCATCGCAGGTGGGTGGATCTGTGCCTCGCAAACCACAATCCCCGCGAGATCACGCCGAGCGCCCGCGGGCAATGCGTCGACGCAGGGGCGGAGCGGCTCCGGCAGTGCCTGAAGGGGTGCCGCTGAGCGGTCAGGCAGTACCCTGTTCGGCGAACCAGTGCCGGGTCCGGTTGCAGAAGGCGCAGACGGACAGCATGACCGGCACTTCCACCAGCACGCCCACCACCGTTGCCAAAGCGGCGCCGGACTCCGCCCCGTAGAGGGCGATGGCCGTCGCCACCGCCAGCTCGAAGAAGTTGCTCGCCCCGATCAGCGCTCCCGGCGCGGCCACGTTGTGCGGCACTTTCAGCCACTTCATCAGCCCGTACGCCAGCGAGGAGTTGAAATACACCTGGATCAGGATGGGGATGGCGATCAGGACGATGTGGAAGAAGCGGGTGGTGATGTTGTCCGCCTGGAACGCGAAGATGCAGACGAGGGTGGCGAGCAGGGCTGCGACGGCGATCGGGTGAAGGAGCGACACGAACCGGTCGAACCACGCCTGCCCCCGTATCCGGATCAGCACGATCCTCGAAACGACCCCGGCTCCCAGTGGTATGACGATGAAGAAGAGCACCGAGTACAGGAGAACGATGAACGGGACCGTGAGGGAGGAGGCCCCCGTGACCAGCAGGGTGACGATGGGGGCGAACAGGACCAGCATGATCAGGTCGTTCACCGACACCTGCACCAGCGTGTAGGCCGGATCGCCGTCCGTGAGATAGCTCCAGACGAAGACCATCGCCGTGCAGGGGGCCGCCGCGAGGATGATGACACCCGCCACGTACTGGTCCGCCAGCTCCGGGCCTATCCAGGGGAGGAATATGTGCTGGAAGAAGAGCCATCCAAGGAAGGCCATCGAAAACGGCTTGACCAGCCAGTTCACGATGAGCGTGACCATCAGCCCTTTCGGCTTCCTGCCGACGTGGAGGATCGAGCCGAAGTCGACTTTCAGCATCATCGGGTAGATCATCAGCCAGATCAGGACGGCGATCGGGATGTTGATCCGGCTCCCCTCCCCGAACTCCAGGGAACGGATGGCATGCACCGCGCCCGGAAACGCCTTGCCGAGGAGGATCCCCGCGCCCATGCAGAGGGCCACCCACAGGGTCAGGTACCGCTCGAAGATATTGAGCGATTTGGTTTCCAGTCAGATCACCTCGTAGATATAGACCAGCGTGTAATAGATCCCGACGAGGAGGAACACCGACCCCGTCACCCGGCGGCCCCACCACTCGACCCGGCGCAGACGGTCATAGGCCTTCGCGATGGACCGGGCGCCGAAGGCGACCAGGCCCGCAAACAGCAGGACGGGCAGGGCGGTTCCCGCCCCGTACAGCAGGGGAAATACCACGGGAGACCGGAACTTCAGGGAGAGAGGGATCAGGCTGCCGAAGAAGAGCGCCGCGGACACCGGGCAGAAGGAGAGGGCGAAGACCGCGCCGAGCAGCGCGGCCGCCGGAACTCCTCCCTTCTCCGCACGCCTGCGGATCCCCTCGCTCACGCCGCCCCCGACCGGATTCCAGGTCAGCAGCTCCAGGAGGACCATCCCCGTCAGGATCAGGACGGGTCCCAGGATCCGGTTCAGGTTCCGCTGGAGGAAGTTCGACAGCCAGGAGGAGGACAGGAGGCCCGCCACCAGGAGCGCTCCCAGGGCCAGGTACGCCGCCATCCGCCCGGCCGTGTACGCAACTCCGTACGCCGCCGTGCGCCGAGGGGCGCCGTTGCTTCCGATGTAGGAGATGGCGGCGATGTTCGTCGCAAGGGGGCACGGGCTGATCGATGTCAGGATTCCGAGCCAGGCGGCCCAGATCGCACCGGGGAGGGCGGCCTCCATCAGATTCCCTTCAGGATCGAGGCGACTTCGCCGCGGACGTGCGCCTCCAGTTTCGGCGGGTCGTCCACGAGGGTCCAGACTTCCGGTAGGTTCTTCCATCCCACCGGTTTCCCGTCCCGCATCTCCACGAGGACGAGGGAAGAGCTTTCGAGCCGGAACTCCTCGATGAAGTGGCGGTTATCCGGCTGGTCCACGTTCACGACGAGGAATCGCAGCCGACCGTCGGCCAACTCCCGGGGGAAGGCCCCCTCGATCGTTCTCCGGGAAACCTCTTCGATCCGCCGGCAGGATGCGCACCGCACCCTCCCGAGGAAGTAGTACGCGATGACCTGCCTTCCGCCCGTGGTGGCATCCCGGACGATTTCCCCGGGGGTCCGGGCGGGGGCGGGATTTCCCTGCAACTCCTTCGCCACCAGCGTGACGACGCTCGCTGCCACGAACAGCAGGAGGGATGCGGTCAGGACCCGCCGGAGGGTCACCGCTTCACCCCCATCCTGGCGAGTTGGGCCGCAATGTCCTCGAAGCTCATGACACCCGTTCTCCGGAGGGCGACGTTCCCCGAAGGGTCGAAGAAGACGAGGTGGGGTATCATCTCCACCTGGTAGCGGGCAGTGAGGGAATGCTCCTTGTTCACGTGGACCATGCGGACGATCACGTTCTCCTTGTAGGCCGCCCGGACCCTGTCGAGGATCTCCGACTGGGACTTGCATTGTCGACAAAGGCCGAGCCCGAAATCGGCGATCAGCACGCGGTTCCTGCTCCGCGCGAGGGAGACGAGTTCGTCGTCGCCGGAAGCGAGGGGACCGGAGGGGACGAGGAGCGCAAGGAGGAGCAGCGCGATTCCCGTCCTGGGCACCCCGATCTCCCTGCCCTTCCTGTGCGGCATCCTGGAGGGAATCCTCGCCCGGTGGTGCGGGGTTGAATCCGGCATGTTCGCATGGTACTATTTCATATCGTCAATTGTCAATGTGAAGGAGGCTCCATGTCCCTTCGGGAGTATGAAATGGTGATGAAGGCCGTCGCCGACCCGACCCGCGTCCGGATCCTGAAGCTGCTGGAAGGGGGAGAGATGTGCGTGTGCCAGGTCGTCGCCATCCTGGAGCTCGGCCAGTCCACCATCTCGAGGCACCTGTTCCTGCTGAAGATGGCGGGACTCGTCCGGGAGCGGCAGGAGAAGAAGTGGGTCCATTACGCGCTCGACGGTGCGACGACGACCCCGTACGCGAGGAAGATGCTTTCCGCGGTGAAAGGCTGGCTGACCGACGACCCGGTGGTCGCACGGGACCGGAAGCGGGAGGGGATCGCCCGGGACATCGGCCCGGTGGAGATCTGCGGCCGGGGGATGACGCTCCCCGTCCGGCGGGCCGTTCCTTGCTGCCCGCCCCCCGGGAAAGTCGCTGCCGGATCGAAATAAAGCGGAGGGGCCCATGGAGATCGCCATCCTGGGGACCGGTTGCCCCAAGTGCAGGCAGACGGCCGAGGTGGTCCGGCAGGCCGTGGAGCTGGCGGGCGTTTCGGCCACGATCCGGAAGGTCGAGGACATCCAGGAAATCATGAAATACCGGGTGATGAAGACTCCCGCCGTGGCAGTCGGCGGACAGGTGAAGATCGCCGGCAAGGTGCCCACGGTGGAGGAGGTCGTGGCACTCCTGTCGCAAGGGAGTCCATCGTGAGCGATTGTTGCGAAAGAAGGCCCGTCGGGGGGGGCGAGCCGGGGGGGAACTGCTGCGAGGGGGCAGGCGCCGCGGACACTCCGGTCCCTTCCGCAACGGTCGATTCCCGGGAGACCGCAAGGTACCTCGGGGCCGGGTTGCTCGCGTTGGGGATGTGGTGGCTGGTCTACCGCTCCCTGCCGGCGTTTTCCCGGTGGTTTACCTACTCGCTGGCGGGGCTCGCCCCGGGGGACCGGATGACATCCGCCGTCGAGTTCTTCGTTTACGACGGACCGAAGGTCATCCTCTTGCTGACCCTGGTCGTGTTCGCCGTGGGGGTGGTCCGGTCCTTCTTCACGCCGGAGAGGGCTCGCCGGATTCTGGCCGGGCGGAGGGAGTCGGCCGGGAACGTGCTGGCCTCCCTGCTCGGGATCGTCACCCCGTTCTGCTCCTGCTCCGCGGTGCCGCTCTTCATCGGGTTCGTGACCTCGGGCGTCCCGCTCGGGGTGACGTTCTCCTTCCTCGTGTCCGCCCCGATGATCAATGAAGTCGCCCTGGTCCTCCTCTACGGGTTGTTCGGCTGGAAGATCGCGGCGATCTACGCGGGTACGGGCCTCGCGATCGCCATGGCGTCCGGCTGGGTCATCGGCCGCATGGGAATGGAGAAGCACGTGGAGGAATGGGTCTACGCGACTCCGGCGGGAGAGGGGGAAGACGCCGGTCCCGGCGTTCCCTCCTGGCGGGATCGCGTCCATTTCGGGCTCGACGCCGTCCGGGACATCGTCGGGAAGGTGTGGCCGTACGTCCTTGCCGGGATCGCCGCGGGGGCATGGATCCACGGGTACGTGCCGGAGAATTTCCTTGCCGGGATCATGGGGGCCGGCGCGTGGTGGTCCGTGCCGCTGGCGGTGGGGATTGGAATCCCCATGTACTCGAACGCCGCCGGGATCATCCCCGTCGTGCAGGCCCTCCTGGGCAAGGGGGCTGCCCTGGGAACCGTGCTGGCGTTCATGATGTCGGTCATCGGCCTCTCGCTCCCGGAGATGATCATCCTCCGGAAGGTCCTGAAGGTCCGCCTGATCGCCACGTTCGCCGGGGTCGTCGGGGCGGGGATCCTGGTCGTCGGCTACCTGTTCAACGCCCTCCTGTGAAGAGGGGGAGGGGGTGAAAATGGCATCCTGGCGTCTCCGGGCGGCGATGCCCCGGGATCGGGAAGCCGCCTGGACGCTGCTCCGGGAGGCGGGCCTTCCGACGGAAGGCGTCGACGACAATTTCCCCGCGGGGTATTTCGTGGCGGAATCCGGCGAACGGCCGGTTGCCGTGGCCGGGCTGGAGCGGTACGGCTCCTTCGGCCTGCTGCGGTCGCTGGCCGTTTCCCCGGCCTGGCGTCGGCGGGGAATCGGAAAGGCGCTCACGGACCGCCTCCTCGCATTGGCGGGCGCCATGGGCCTGGAAGCGGTATACCTGCTTACGACCACGGCCCAGGCGTATTTCACGAAAATGGGATTCCGGTGCGTCGACAGGAAGGATGCCCCGGCCGGGATCCGGGAGTCGGTCGAGTTCGCGAAGGCGTGTCCGGAATCCGCCATCTGCATGTCCCGGAAGCCGATTCCGTAAAGGGGTCTCCTCCGGGGGAACGGATCGCCGGAACCGTTCCATCCGGGAATTCATCAAAATGCTCGAGGGTTGTTCAATGGGAGCCGACATCAATATCCGCATCTCGGGCGGCGCGGGACAGGGTGTTCACACGGCAGGGGGATTGATCTCCCGCATGGCCGTTGCGGCAGGACACCATTTCCACGCGACCCAGGACTACATGAGCCGTATCCGGGGCGGCCGCAACTCCTACTCCGTACGGGTGATGGACGCGCCGGTTCGAGCGGGGCGTGCTCTCGCGGACATCCTCCTCGCGCTGGACCCGGCCCACCTCCCCCATTTCCTGCCCGGCGTCGCGGCTTCGGGACTGGTCCTTGCGGACCCGGCCCCGGGCGGCGCCTCGCCCGGGTGGACCGCGGCGCCGTTGAAGGAACTCGCCGCATCCGCAGGAAGCCCGATCCTCGGGAATATGGTCGGCACGGGGATCGTCGCCCACGCCCTCGGGGTTCCGATCGAAACGGTGGACCGCCTGCTGTCCCTCGAGTTCCAGGGCGACTTCCTGGAAAAGAACCGGAAGGCGATCCGTCTGGGCGCCGAATGGGCGGCGGGGCTCGTTCCGGACAGATTCCGCCTGCCGCCGGCCGATTTCCGCCCGCGGCTGATCCTCTCGGGCAACGAGGCGCTCGCCCTGGGCGCGGTGGCGGGAGGGTGCAAGTTCGCTGCCGGGTACCCGATGACGCCGGGGAGCAGCATCCTGCTCGGGCTCTCGGTGGACGGCCCCCCCCTCGGGCTGGTCTTCGAGCAGGCGGAGGACGAACTCGCCGCCCTGAACATGGCGATAGGGGCTTCCTACGCGGGGGCGCGGGCGATGGTGGCCACATCGGGCGGAGGTTTCGCCCTGATGACCGAGGCGCTCTCCCTCGCGGGAATGATGGAGACGCCGGTCGTGATCGCGCTGGCGATGCG
>DASWBR010000309.1:0-3360 GCA_036390495.1 Candidatus Deferrimicrobiaceae bacterium
CACGCGGAGTTTGTCCTCGATGTCCACGTACATCCACCGCTCCTCGGCCCCGAACCGGCCCGCCGTCAGGGAGGGAACACCGCCCTTCGCGGTCGGCAGGATCGCGGTGTCGATGGGGAGGACCTTGTCTTCCGAGAAAACTTTCCCGTCCCACTTCATCCGGTACAGTTTCCCGTTAAAGGGATCATTGGCGATCCCCTCCCGCTGGCCGGCCAGCCAACCTTTGCCCCCGGGATCCCGCACGTCCACCAGGAAGTACGGCGAGGTGCCGGGGGTCTCCACGAACCCGTCCCCCTTCCGGAGCATGACGAACGATTTCAGCCGGTCCCCCTCGCGGTCGGTGACGACCAGGTCTTTCTTCCCGTCCCCGTCGACGTCGAACGCCTCGACGTTGAGGATCTGGTGCGAGAGCGGGCGGCTGAGCCGGGTGTACGGGAGGATCTCGTTCCCCTTCACGCGGTAGACGTAGATGGCGGTCCGGCTGTACGTCACGACTTCCCCGTTCCCCTCGCCGTCCACGTCCCCGGTGGCGACGCCGTGGATCTCGTCGACGATCTTGTCGGACTGCCCGACCTTCTTCAGGGAGGAGGGGACCCACCCCTCGGCCAGGGTGCCGGGCGCCGGGGGGGGAGGCTGGGCGGGGGCGGCCGAAGGGGCGACGGAGGCCGCGGAACCGACAGGTGGTGCCGCCGTGGCGGCGGGCACGCCGTACACCGCGACCGTGCCGCCAGCGGGCGAGGCCGGCTGGACCGGGGCTGCCGCGGGCGGCGGGGGCGGCGAAACGGACCGGATCGCCCCCTGGACCCCGAACACTTTCTCCGCGATCTCCCCCGACAGGACCCCCAGCTGCGGGATGATGTCGTCCTCGGTCGCCGCGGCGGCGAAGAACGCCCCGGCGGACGCGCCGGTCGCAAGATCGGTCACCGTCACGTCGATACTGTACCCTTTTCCGAGCTTGGCGACCGTCCCCTGGAGCAGGAGGGGGAATTTCGCCTCCTTAGCGGCTTCCGAAGGGGCCTTCCCCTCGGCGGGGAGGAGGAGGGTGTCCGCCCCGGCGAGCGCCATCAACCGGGACGCCACGAGCCGGGGGAGGACCGCCACGGTGGAGGCGATGTCCTCCTTCGCCAGGGAGACGAAGGGGGCGACCGCGACCCGGCGGGGATACCCTGCGGCGGACGTCTTGGAAGGTGCGGAAAAAGCAACGAGAACGATGACGAGGAGGGCCGCGAGGGAAACGCCGCCCCCGAAGGCGCGAACCGGGTTTTTCCGCATTCCCCGGAATCTAACAGAGGGCAAGGGGGGCGTCAATCGGAAAGGGCGGCCGCGAGTTTTCCCTGGATGCCGCCGAAGCCGCCGTTCGACATGATCAGGACGAGGTCGCCGGGCCGGCAGGAGGAGGCGAGGCGTGCGACGATCTCGTCCACCCCGGGGAGGAACGTCGCCTCGCGGCCCAGCGCCCGGATGTCCGCCGCCACCTCCTCCGGGGAGAGCCGCTCGACCTCCGGGATCTTTTCCGCGCCGAACACCCCGGCCACGACCGCCTCGTCCGCCTCGGCGAGCGCCTCGGCGAACTCCCGCCGGAACACCCTCCGGCGGCTGGTGTTGGAGCGCGGCTCGAAGACCGCCACGATCCGGCGCCCGGGGTACCGCCCCCGGACCGCCCGGACCGTCTCCCGCACCGCCGTGGGGTGGTGGGCGAAGTCGTCCAGGACCAGGACTCCCCGGAACTCCCCCACCACCTCCTGCCGCCGCCGGACCCCGGAGAACCGGGCGAACGCCGCGGCGATCCGGTCCGGCGGGAACCCCATCCGCATCAGGATGATCGCCGCCCCGGCCGCGTTGGCCGCGTTGTGCAACCCGGGGAGCGGGAGGCGGAACTCCAGTGCGCGGTCCCCGCCGGTCATCCGGAACCCCGTCATCCCGCCTTCCTCCCCCGTGACCGCCACCCGCCACGTGTCCCCGGGCAGGGAGAACGGCACGGCGCCGGCGTGCGTCGCGTAGAACGCCACCGGGCACCGCGCCTCCCCGGCCACCTCCACCACGTCCGGGTAGTCGCCGCACGCCACGAGGAGGCCGTTGGCCGGGAGAAGCGCCGCGAGACTCCGGAACGACTCCTTCACGTGCGAAAGGTCCCGGTAGATGTCGGCGTGGTCGAACTCGATGCTGGTGAGCAGGACGACCTTCGGGCGATAGTGCAGGAACTTGGGCCCCTTGTCGAAGTAGGCGGTGTCGTACTCGTCTCCCTCGACGACGAAGTGGACGCCCGAGCCGACCCGGTAGCTCACCGGGAAATTCCTCGGCACCCCGCCGACGAGGAACGACGGGTCCGCCCCGAGGTCGAAGAGGGACCACGCCAAAAGCGAAGTGGTGGTGGTCTTGCCGTGCGTCCCCGCCACCACGATCGACTCCCGGTCCCCGATGAAGAACTCCGCCACCGCCTGCGGCATGGAGAGGGTCGGGAGGCCGCGTCGGGCCGCTTCCGCCGCCTCGGGGTTGTCGCGCGACACGGCGTTCCCCACGACGACGAGGTCGGCGTCCGCGGGGATGTTCCCCGCCGCGTACGGCGAGGAGAGCCGGATCCCGAGGTGTTCGAGCTGCGTGCTCATCGGCGGGTAGACGTTGGCGTCCGACCCGGTGACCCGGAACCCCTTCTCCTTGAGCATCCCGGCGAGGGACGCCATCCCGACGCCGCACGCCGCGATCAGGTGCGCCTTCCTCATGCGGAAACCGCTTTCCAGACCGCGTCGTGGATCCGGGGGCGGAGTTGCGAGAGCTTCCGGTTCTCCGGGCCGTGCACCACCCGGTTGGTGAGGAGGACGACCGTTACCTCCCGCGCCGGGTCGATCCAGAGGGAGCAGCCGGTGTAGCCGAGGTGGCCGACCGCGCCGGCGGGTGCGAGCGCGCCCGCCTGCGACCCCGGCGCGTCTCCCGGGGGCCCCCCTTTCCGGGACTGCACGCCCCCGACTCCTGCCGTGGGGGTGTCGAACCCGAGGGTCCTCGGGCAGCCGGGCGGTTCCGGGACCCGGGTCGTCATCGCCTCGGCGGATGGTCGGGAGAGGAGCCGCCCTTCCCCCCGGCGGGCGCGCACGATTTCGCGGGCGAACAGGAAGAGGTCGCGGGCGGTGGAGAAGACGCCGGCGTGCCCCGCCACCCCCCCCATGGCCGCCGCGTTCTCGTCGTCCACCTCCCCGGCTTTCTCCCTTCCCCTCACCCCGGACCAGCCGGTGGGGACGACCTGCCCCGTCTCGCACTCGCTCAGGGCGGAAAGCGGCAGGTACCCCGTGTCGCGCATCCCGAGGGGGACCGAGAGCCTCGCCTTCAGTAGCCGGTCGAGAGAGTGGAACCCCGCGACCTCGATCG
>DASWBR010000310.1:0-4108 GCA_036390495.1 Candidatus Deferrimicrobiaceae bacterium
CGACCACGATCCGCTTCCCCGCGAGCGACTGCGGGTCCGGGTACGCCTGGGCGATCCCGGCCACGATCGTCCTGGGCTCCGGGTCCCCCGTGTCGACGGTCATCTTGAGCAGCTTGTCCGCACCCTGCACCTTCTCCACCGCCTGCACGAGGCCGACCTTCAGCTCGACCTTGGCGAACTCCTCGAAGCCGATCACCCCCGGGGCTTCCGCCGATGCGTTTCCCGCGCTTCCCGTCGCCGGTTTCTCTTCCACGTTCCCCTCCACCCGGAGATCGTTCCCCTCCGGAAGAGTCTACATCGGCCGCGCGGAAATTCCAGCCGTCCGGTCCGTCACGGACCGGTACCGCGGGCTCCCCCGTGCCACTTTCCCCGCCGGCGGTGACGCTCCGCGACGATCTCGTCGAACCGGGCCTGCTGGTCCGGGCGCAACTCCGCGTGGATTTCGCGGCGCCCCTTTTCGACGATCTCCTCGAGCTGCGGGTGGAGCTGTTGCCGCAGCGCCTGCATCTCCTCGTGCGTCCGCCGCACGATGTCCGCCACGCGCGCTCTCTGCGTCGCATCGAGGTCCAGTTCCCGTGAAAGCCGCTGCACGAGGAACCCCGACACCGCACCGGGTTCTCCCCGGAGGAAACGGTCCATCCGGTGGCGGTGGTAACGGTAGACCCCGATCCCGCCCGCCAGCACCCCGAGGAAGAAGACCAGAACGACGCCCGCGACCGCTTTCCACCCCTTCATCCGTCACCTCCCAGGAAGTCCGCCAGGTCCGCGGCCTCCCAAGACGCGGCGACCTCGGTCACCGACCCGGCCGGGAGCTCCGGCACGGTCGTCGCGGTCCACACGCCGATCGCCAGCACGACCGCGGCGAGCGCAGGGGAAAGCCGCCAGGCCCACGCGCCCACCGTCCATTCCCCCCTTCCCCGCCGCACGCCGCGGATGCGCGCCGCCACGCGGTCCTCGAACCCTTCCTCCGCCCGGGACGTGTCCGGCGGGGAATTCCGTGCCGCAGCGAACAAATGGTCGAGACTCCTGTCACCGTTTTCCGCCATCGGTTTCCTCCAGGATCCTCTTCAGCGCCCTCCGGGCGCGGTACGCCCGGACCTTCACGTTCACTTCGGTCCACCCCGTAAGCTGTGCGACTTCGCGGATTGTCCGCTCCTCCAGCGAAAGGAGGGTGATCACCAGCCGCTCCGCCGGGCGAAGACGCCGCAGCGCACGGGAAAGGAGGTCGCGGGCCGCCTCCTCGTCCTCCTTCCCGGAAATCGTACCGTCGGCCATGTACGGCGCCCCGTCGTCGAGGGGGAACGTGTCGAACTCCCGGCGCCGCTTCCGGAGCGCGTCGTAGCAGCTGCGAACGGCGATACGGAACAGCCAATGGGGAAACGGGGCGTCCCCCCGGTACTGGCCCAGATCGACGTACGCCTTCAGGAAGATCTCCTGTCCGAGCTCCTCGAGCTCGTGGGGCGTGCGGGAGAACCGGGCGGCGATCCGGAGGACCTGCCGCTTGTGGCGCCCCACCAGCGCGGCGAACGCCCCGTCGTCGCCGTCGAGGACGGCGGCGACGAGTTGTCCGTCCGGCCGCGGATCCGATCCCGGGCCCGTCATGGGATCCCTACGGTTTCCCTCCCTGGTCTCCCCGGAACCGCCGTTCCATCATCCGGTCGGCCTTCCGCTCCCTCTTCGCCTGGAGCTCCTCGAGCCGCGCGAGCTGCTCCGCCGTCAGGAGGGTGCGCACCTCTCTCGCGGCGCGGGCCCGCATCACCGCGAGGTCGGCCTCCAGCGAGGCCACCTTTCCGGCCTGGCCCCGGATGGCGGCATCGTCGGCCGCGCCTCCCTGGATCATCTTCCGCAGCGCCCTGCGCTCCGCGCTCAGCTGCCGGATCTCCGGCTCCGTCTCCGGGCGGTATTTCCCGGACACCTCCCGGATCTGCGCCTTCTGCTCCCCTGTCACGCCCAGCCGGTCCAGCACCTTCCCGGAGTAGATCCCGGGAACTCCTTCCCCGCAGTCCCCGCGCCCATGGCGCCCGCCGTGCGCAGAAGCCAACGTAACCGCTAGGAGCAGCACCGCCACACCCGCAAGCGCCCCGACCGCATACTTCCCGCCCTTCCCGTTCATTTCTTTCCCTCCCGGGTCGATTTCGGCCGTTTCCGGCCTTCATCCCGTATAGGCGCTCCCGTTGCGGAAAAGGTTACAGGGGCAGGCCGGAGAATCGCCAGGCCCGCCGGGTTCGGGGAATCCGGGGGTCTTTTCCTACCCCCCGATCCATCGCGCGATGCCGAACGCCACCGCGGCGGCGACACCTCCGATGCCCACGGTCTGCATGCCGCCGAGCAGCGGCCGGATTCCCGTGAGCCGGCCCTTCACGGCACCGAACCCGAAGAGGGCGAGGAGCGTGACCACCGCGGAGACCGCAAGACCCCTCAGGACGTTCCCCGTCGCCATGTAGGGGATCAGGGGGACCAGTCCCCCGAAAACGTAGGAAAGGCCGATCGTCAGGGCGCTCCTCAAGGCTCTTCCCGGATCGGGCGACTCGAGCCCCAGTTCGTACCGCATCATGAAATCCACCCACCGGTCGGGGTCGGAGCATATGGCCGAGACCACCGGGGCCAACTGCTCGTCGTCCAGCCCGTAGCCCCGGAAGACGGCGGCGACCTCCTGCCTCTCGGCCGCCGGCATCTCCCGGATCTCGCGGAACTCCCTCGCGCGTTCCGAGGCGTAATGCTCCCGGTCGGTCCTTGCCGCGAGGTACCCTCCCAGGCCCATCGCGATCGAACCGGCCGCGATCTCGGCCAGTCCCGCGACCACGATCACGCCGGTGGAACTCACGGCCCCCGATAACCCGGCGGCCAGCGCGAACGGGACGGTCAGACCGTCGGCCATCCCGATCACGACGTCGCGGACGGACTCCGGCGCGGCGAAATGCTTCTCGGCGTGAATGGTTCCCGGCATGCCCCCCCCTGTTCTTCGGTGGATAAACCGATCCTATGGTGCCCGATGGGGACCTGGGGATCCATCGCATTTGTGGCGGTTTTCCGGGAGAGAGGGCGGTTCTTTCGTGGACCGTCTTCCGCCCCGCTCCCTGGTACGATCTGCGCGACGGGAAACCGCGGGTTCCCGTGGGAGGAACTCCCGAAAGCCGGTTATTTTACCGGCGGGTTTCTGCCGCCGGGAGCATCGACCTTTCCCTCGTAGAAGATCCGGTAGATCATCCCGGCCTTGTCGTCGGACACCAGGAGGGAGCCGTCGGGCATCACCTGCACGTCCACCGGGCGGCCCCAGGCCCCGCCCCGCTGCAGCCACCCGTCCGCGAACACTTCATAGCCCGCTGCACGGTTCCCTTCCAGGCGGACGAGGGAGACCCGGTACCCGATCGGCTTCGACCGGTTCCACGAACCGTGCTCGGCGATGAACACCTGGCCCCGAAATCCGGGAGGGAACATCCTTCCCGTATAGAACCGCATGCCGAGAGAGGCGACGTGGGCGGGGAGTTCCCACTCCGGCGGGGTAAAACCGGGCGGTTTCCCTTTCGCGCCGAAATCCGGGTCGGAAAAGTTTTTCCCGTGCACATAGGGAAAACCGAAATGGAGCCCCTTCCGCGGCGCACGGTTCAGTTCGTCCGGGGGGAGGTCGTCCCCCATCCAGTCGCGGCCGTTGTCGGTGAACCAGAGTTCCCCCGTGTCCGGGTTCCAGTCGAACCCGACCGTGTTCCTCACCCCGGACGCGAAGACCTCCAGCCCCGTCCCGTCGTGCCGCATCCGCAGGATCGTCGCGTAGCGCGGGTCGGCCCGCTCGCACACGTTGCACGGTGCGCCCACCGGGACGTAGAGCATCCCGTCGGGACCGAAGCGGATGAACTTCCACCCGTGATGCTCGTCCTTCGGGAAGCTGTCGTTTACGACTGCCGGCTCGGGGGGGGATGACAGGCGCGATTCGATCCCGTCGTACCGCAGGACACGGTCGATCTCGGCGACGTAGAGGGAGCCGCCGCGGAACGCCACGCCGTTCGGACTGTGCAGGTTCCTTGCGATCGTGACGACCCGGTGGATCCCTTCCGCGGTTTCGCCCGGGAGGACCGCGTACACTTCCCTTTTCCGGGTGCCGACGAAGAGC
>DASWBR010000311.1:0-4582 GCA_036390495.1 Candidatus Deferrimicrobiaceae bacterium
ACGAGCGTCGAGGCCGTCCGGATCGCGCGGTCGATGCGGTACGGGGTGAACGGGAACTTCGTGGTCGACCCCGACTGGACCGAAGGGGATTTCCGGGCCCTCTGGGACTTCGTCGCCCTGCACGGCCTCCAGCGGGCCGGCTACACGATCCTGACGCCGCTTCCCGGCACGGAACTGTTCCAGGAGCTCGCGCCCCGCCTCCAGGGGAATCCCTGGTTCAGGTACGACATGCACCACGTCCTCTGGGAGCCGCGGCTCGGGGCGGCACGGTTCTTCGAGCTCTACGCCGAAACGTGGCGGCGATCCATCCTGAACACCTCGGGGGAAAAACCGCTGTCGGACTGGCTGCGGCAGGTCCGTGCGGAGCAGATTCCTTACCTCCTCCGGGTCCTCCGGCGCACCCAGAAGATGATGGACGCCGGCGCGTACCTCGAGGAGCACGAGGCGTCAAGGCGGGCGCGGGATTCCGAAGCGGGGCGGGCCGCCCCCCTTCACTGGTGCGCCAGGATGGTGCGGCGCATCCCGTAATTCATCGGGCCGAAGAAGATCAGCTGGTTGCGGGATCCGAGCAGCCGGACGAGGATGCTGGGCCAGGTCAGGCTCCTCCGCCACGCCCACCGGTACCCTTTCGTCAGCGTCTCCGCGTCCATCAATCTCGGCCGGTACACCACGTGGTCCGTGTCGTAGAGCGACCAGTTCCGCTCCACGACCCGGCCTTCCGCTTCCATCTGCTCGTAGAAAGGGGTTCCCGGGTACGGGGTGAGGAGGGAGTAGTAAAACCCTTCCAGCCTTGCCCTGTCCACGAAATCGACCACCTCGCAGAAGGTGCTCCGGTCGTCGTGGTCGAACCCGAAGATGAAGTTCCCGGCGAGCCCGATGCCGTACCGGTGGATCTTCCGGACGCGTTCGAGGTACTCCGGCGTCCGGTTCACCCCTTTTCCGACGTCCCGGATGTTCTTCTGCGAGAGGGTCTCGAAACCCACCGCAAGGCCCATGCAGCCGGAGTCCCGCAGGAGTTCGAGGATCTCCTCGTGGTCCGCCACGTTCGTGGAAGCCTGCCCGACCCACTTCAGGTTGAAGGTGGCCACCATCCTCAGGAGTTCCCGCGAGTAGCTCCGGTGCCCCACGATGTTGTCGTCCGTGAAGAACACGATGTCGTGGAACCGGTCCCGCCTCTGCCCTCTCTCCATCCTCCGGATGCCGAGGGAAGCGAGTTCGGCCTCGATCTCCGCGACCGGCCGGTGCCGCAGCTTCCCCCCGAGGACGCTGGTCACCGCGCAGAAGGAGCAGCGGTGCGGGCACCCCCGGGTCGTCTGGACGAAGTACACGTTGATGTGCCCGAACCGGCGCGACCGCGGGATGCGGACCAGGTCCCGCCGCGGCAGCGGAAGGCCCTCGAGGCACGGGAAATGGTCCGCCCGGTACTTCTCCTTCAGCCTGCCGGCCATGGCGTCCGAAACGATCGCGGGCCAGACGTTCTCGGCCTCCCCGACGCACACGCTGTCGGCGTGCTCCAGCGCTTCGTCGGGCAGCACTGTCGGGTGGTATCCGCCCAGCACGACCGGGATCCCCTCCTTCCGGTACCGGTCCGCGATGCGGTAGGCCTTCGGCGCCAGGGGGGTCATCGCCGTGATGCCCACCAGATCGAACGTATCGCCGTCCGGAAGCGGCTGGAACTTCTCGTCGACGATCTCCACCTCGACCCCTTCGGGCGTGTACGCCGCGAGGGTGGGGAGGCTGAGGTGCGGGAACTTGAAGTAGAAGTCCTCCCCCAGCACCGCCTGGTCCACCGGGGAGACCAGGAGCACCCGGAAAGGCTTTTTCGGCCCGCCGGAACTCATCCGAAGATCACCTCGCGGAGTTCCCTGTCGTACACGGCGGGGAGAAGGGACGAAAGGCGCCCGAGCGCCGGCCAGGGGTCCGCTCCCGACAGGAGGTCGTCCGGGATGGTGAAGTCCGAAAGCCCCGGGGAAAGCCGGAACCGCCGCGGGTTCCGCGCGAAGTGCAGGAGTTCCCCGGGGAGGAGCGAGCGGCTCCGGACGCCGACGCGGTACTCCCCCTGCGGCTCAACGTCCCCGTCCATCGCCATGCGGTACAGGAGCCAGGGGAAATCCACGCCGCAGACGATGGCGTGGTTCAGGGATCCCCAGAAGCGGGGGTTCACCTCCAGGAGCTTCGGCCGGCCGTCCCGCGGGTCCACCTTGAACTCCGCCAATGCTACGCCGATCCACCCCACGCTGGACAGCAACTCCTCCGCTTTGCGGCGCAGCGCGTCGTCCCGGATGCTCTCCCTCAGGGTGCTCGGCCCGCCGGTGACTGGGTACTCCCTCAAGCGCCGGTACACGAAGGATGCGCGGGGCTCCGACCGGTAGTTCATCAGGACGGCCACGCAAAGCGCGTCTCCTCCCGGCGGGAGGCATTCCTGGATAATCGGTTCCGGATACCGCGTGTGGACCTGCAGGTAGGCGCGTCCAAACTCGTCCCTCCCCGCCACCCGGACGATCCCTCTGCCCCCCGAGGAGAACCGCGGCTTGACGAGCACGGGATACGGCAAACGACCTGCAAGGAGGTTCGCTTCCCCGAGGTTCCCCGGGGAATAGGTTTTCGGGATTTCGATCCCATGGGCTTGCGCGAGCGATGCAATTTCCCTCTTGTCCTGGACGCGAAGGGAGAGAGTTTCGCTTGCGTAGGGGAACCGCGTGAGCGGTTCGAACCGCTTCCGATGGCGGGCAATCATGTTCTGGGTCGAGAACTCCGTTGCGAGCATCACATCGTACCGGTTCGCGGAAAGTTCCGACTCCAGGGCCGGGAGGAAATCGTCCGACCGTATCACGGGCGACGGGTGCAGGAACCTTCGTGAGCAGTACCGGGAGAACATCGCCGGGGCGAAGCGGGTCCTCTCGCCGACCCCGACGAACAGCCCGCGCCGTCCGAAGGAGCGCACGGCGGCGACGGTCTTGTTCCAGAGACCGTCGAGGACAAGGACGCGGCCTCTGCCCCCGTTCCTCATCCGGCGGCCCGGTCCCGATCGACGCCCCGGCGGTAGCCGGCCATGGCCCTGCCGGTGAGGTTCCGGATGGAGCGGCGGAACCCGTAGTTCATCGGGATCCAGAAATTCTTCTTCGAGGTGGACCCCCAAAACCGCTGGACGATGGCCGGTACGGTGTGGACGGCGTTCTGGAGCCGGTAATACCCCTCGAAGAGTTGATCCGGGGTCATGCCGACCGGCCGGTACACCACGGAGTTCGTGTTGTAGTTCGCCCAGTCGCGGTCGATGATCCTCCCCTCCGCCTCCAGCCTGGAAAAGAGGCGGGTCCCGGGGTACGGCGTGAGGATCGAAAAGTACGGGCTCTCGAGCTTCGCCTTCTGGACGAAATCGTAGGTGCGGTCGAAGACCCCTTCGTCGTCCCCGTCCAGGCCGAAGACGAACGCCCCGCTGACTCCGATCCCGTAGTCGTGCACCTTCCGGATCACGTCCATGTACCCCTTCGGGTCGTTGAACCCTTTCCGGACCCCCGCCAGCTTCTCGCGGGAGAGCGTCTCGAAGCCGATGAGGAGCCCCATGCAGCCGCTCTTCCGGCAGAGGTCGAGGAGTTCGTCGTTCCGGACGATCGCCGTGGAGGCCTGGCCGACCCACTTCAGGCGGTACGGGATCAGGCGGGTGAGCGTCTCCCGCGCGTGGTTCGCGTTCCCGATGATGTTGTCGTCCACGAAGAAGACGACGTTCTTCAGGACGAAGCGGCCCTCGAACGGTTTCAGCCCGCGGACCTCCGCCTCCACCTCCTCCGGGGGCCTCGTCCGGTACCTCCCGCCGAAGTAGTTCGTGACGGAGCAGAAGTCGCACCCGTGTGGGCACCCCCGGCTCGTCTCGACGCAGTGGAACGGCAGGTACCCCTTTCCGTCGTAGAGGGTCCAGTCGGGCTGGGGAAGGCCGGACAGGGGGGGGAAGGCGCCGTGGCGGTAAACGCGCTCCGGCCTCCCCTGAAGGAAATCGTCGAGGACCCGGGGCCAGAGCCCTTCCGCCTCCCCGACGACCACCGCGTCGCAATGGGACAGCGCCTCCTCCGGCAGCATGCTGACGTGAATCCCCCCCATGACCACCGGGATGCCGCGGGCCCGGAATGCGTCCGCGATTTCGTAGGCGCGGCCGATGGCCGGGGTCATGCCGGTGATGCCGACCAGGTCCGCCGGCGCGGCGAGGTCCAGGGGTTCCACCTTCTCGTCGACCACCTTGACGTTCCAGTCCGGCGGCGTTGCGGCGGCGACCTTCAGGAGGCCCAGCGTGGGCATCCGGAAGTAGAAATCCGCCCCCAGCAGGCTCCTCGTCGTCAGGGGGGACACCAGCAGGAGGGTTCTCATCCTTCGGCACCGCGGTGACCGGCCCGTTCGAACATCTTCCGGTACACCTTGAAGTACACGATGGAGCCGAATTGCCGGAGGGCGGAATCGACGGCCCCCCGTTCCCCGAGGCATGTCGCGCAGTGCGGGTGGCGCACCCGGAACCGGCGGAACGCGGCGGCGATCGCCTGGACTTCCGGGGACGCCAGGTACTCCCGGATCGGCGTGTCCGCGTGGTTCGCCA
>DASWBR010000312.1:0-3159 GCA_036390495.1 Candidatus Deferrimicrobiaceae bacterium
CGACGTGCGCCACCTCGGGATGGTGGCCGCCCTGGAACTGGTGCGGGACCGGGAGACGAAGGAGCCGCTGCCGGGAACCGCGCCCGTGTTCCGGGAGATCCGGCGGGAAGGGTTGCGCCGCGGGCTCTTCCTGCGCCCCCTTGGGAACGTCGTCTATCTCTTCCTGCCGCAGGCCGTGACGGCGCCGGACCTCGACGACATCCTCGACCGGTTCGGCGCGACCCTGCGCACCGTCCTCAGATAAGGGAGTTACCCGACGTCGTCGTAGGTGCGGAGGCGGAAGGAGACGCCGGGGATCGACTCCGCCACCCGGCGGACCCCCCCGACGTCGAGCCCCGGGAGGTCGACGGCCGTGGCGACCACCGAGGGGACGTGCGCCGGCGCCTCCCGCAGGAAGTCGAGGAGGGCGGGGAACGACGCCGCCCCGTACCGGTTCGGGCAGATCCGGGCGTACGTTTCCGCGTCCGGTGCGTTCAGCGAGACGGAGAGGGCGTCCACCAGCCCCGAAAGCTCCGGCAGCACGTTCCGCCCGTGGACGAGGTTCGCCAGCCCGTCCGTGTTCACGCGAACCCGCGCCCCGCGCCGCTTGAGGGCCAGGGCGATCTCCTTCACCTCCGGGAGGCGCAGGAGCGGCTCCCCGAACCCGCAGAAGACGACCTCGTCGTACGCCGCCGGGTCGCCGGCCAGCGCCAGGACCTCCGCGACGGACGGCTCCCCGGGGAGCTTCAGCAGGTGCCCCTTCACGTGCCAGTCGTCCCGCTTCGCGCAGAAGGTGCAGGCGTTCGTGCACCGGTTCGTGATGTTCAGGTAGAGGGAGTCCCGGATCCGGTACGCCACCCGCACCTCCTCCTCCAGGGGGATCCGGAAGATCCGCAGGGCGTTGAGGGTGGTGACGCGGGCCACGTCCTCCACGGAGACCCCCTGGATCTCCGCCACCTTTGCAGCCACCAGCGGGACGTACGCCGGCTCGTTCGTCTTCCCGCGGTGCGGGACGGGGGCGAGGAAGGGGCAGTCCGTCTCGATCAACAGCCGGTCGAGCGGGAGGCGCCGGACCGCTTCCACCTGCGCTTCCGAACCCCGGTACGTGATGGCGCCGGGGATCGAGACAAGGAAGTTCATCGCCACCGCCTTCCGCGCCATGGCGAGGTCCCCCGAGAAGCAGTGGAAGATCCCGCCCACCTCCGACGCTTTCTCCTCCGCGAGGATCGACAGCGCCTCCTCGTGGGCGTCCCGGTCGTGCACGACGACGGGGAGGTTCCGGCGGCGCGCCAGCCGGATCTGCTCCCGGAAGGCGGCGCGCTGGGCGTCCCGGGGGGAGCGGTCCCGGTAGAAGTCGAGCCCCGTCTCCCCGATCGCCACGACCTTGTCGCATCGGGAGAGTTCCTCGAGGCGGGCGAGGGCCTCTTCCGAGAGCCGCGACGCGTCGTGGGGGTGCAGCCCCACGGAGGCGTAGACGCCCGCGTGGCGGTGGGCGATGGCCACCGCCGCGGCGCTGCTCTCCGGGTCGATGCCGATGGTCGTGATCCGGGTGACGCCGGCTTCGCTCGCGCGGCGGAGCGCCGCGTCCTCCTCCGCCGCCAGCGGAGGCAGGTCCAGATGCGCGTGGGAGTCGAAGAACATCGCGGGGGCCGGGGGCGGAATTCCTGTCGTCACGCCTCGATCTTGGGGAACACGATGCACGACTTCGGCAGGGCGGCGCCGGCGGCAAGCCCCCCCCACGCCCCGGCCGCGTCCACCCGGGCGCCCTCGACCGGGGCTCCCCCCGGGACGAGGGCCTCCCACATCCTCTGCGAGGCCGTCGGGGTGAAGGGGGCCATCAGCAGGGCTCCGATGCGGGCGGCCTCCAGGGCGTTGTAGAGCACCGTGCCGAGCCGGCCCCGCTTCGCCGGGTCCTTCGCCAGGGCCCACGGCTCCGTCGCCTGGACGTACTCGTTCGCCTTCGTGACCAGCTCGATCACGGCGGCGAGGGCCTTGTGGAACGCCACCTCCTCCATCGCCGCGTCCACGGCGGCCGTGGCCTCCCGGCCGGAGTCCCGGAGGGACGCGTCCGGAGGCTCCCCGGCCACCGGCGCCGGGACGGTGCCACCGAAATATCTCCCCAGCATCCCCAGCGAACGGTTCAGCAGGTTCCCCAGCTTGTCCGCGAGCTCCGAGTTGGCGCGCCGCACGAGCTCCCTCTCCGAGAAGTCGCCGTCGAGCCCGAACGACACCTCCCGGAGGAGGAAGTACCGGAAGGCGTCCGCGCCGTACCGCTGCACCATGTCGTACGGGTCCACCACGTTCCCCAGCGACTTGCTCATCTTCTGCCCCTCGACGGTCCACCAGCCGTGGGCGAACACTCCCAGCGGCGGGGCGACTCCCGCGGACATCAGGAAGGCGGGCCAGTAGACGGCGTGGAACCGGAGGATGTCCTTCCCCACCATGTGGACGTCGGCGGGCCAGAAGGTCGCGAACTCGGGGGTCGTCTGCGGGTAGCCGAGGCCGGTGATGTAGTTCGTCAGGGCGTCGTACCAGACGTAGATCACGTGCCCCGGGGCGTCGGGGACCGGGATCCCCCACGTCAGCGAGGTGCGGGAGACGGAGAGGTCGTTCAGCCCCCCCGAGACGAAGGCGATCACCTCGTTGCGGCGGCTCTCCGGGCGGATGAATTTCGGGTTCTCCCCGTAATACCGCAGGAGACGGTCCTGGTACCGGGACAGCCGGAAGAAGTACGACGGCTCCTTCCGCTTCTCGACGGGGCGGCCGCACGTCGGGCATTTCCCGCCTTCGATCTGCATCTCCGTCCAGTACGCCTCGTCCGGCACGCAGTACCATCCCTCGTACTCGCCGAGGTAGATATCCCCGTTGGCCAGCGATTTCCGGAACAGGTCCTGCACGGAGGCGTAATGTCGCGGTTCCGTGGTCCGGATGAACCCCGTGTTGCTGATCGTCAGCGCCGGGGAGAGCCCCTGGAAGTTCGTCACCACCTGGTCGGCGAGCTGCCGGGGGGAGAGCCCCTTCTGCGCGGCGCTCTTCTGTACCTTCTCCCCGTGCTCGTCCGTGCCGGTGAGGAAATACACCTTCTTCCCCTTCATCCGGTGCCAGCGGGCGAGGGCGTCGCAGGCGATGGTGGTGTAGGCGTGGCCGATGTGGGGGACGTCGTTGACGTAGTAGATCGGC